>JAKALZ010000109.1 GCA_021813065.1 bacterium | reverse complement strand
AGGGCGATAAAGAACCACATCCCCGAGTAGACCGCTCCCGCGAGCAGAATGATCTTGGTGTAGTCGCCTATTTCGGTCCAAGGAAGAATCGAAAGATCTGTATAGCCTCGAGCGCTGAGTGTCGAGGCTATCTTTGCCTGCCACGCGGGTGCCTGACGGTAATCGGGGAGCATCACGAGAATCTGTTGGGCTCCACTGGGCATCGCGAGCATCGCCTGCGCATCATCAAGACGCATCTGGAACACGGAGCCGTCGAGCGCGTTTGTTCCGGTTTTAAAGATGCCGGATATCTTGAGCGACTTGAAGCCGATGCCGCCGTCTGACTTTGTCGCGATAACCTTAAGAGGATCGCCAACCTTGAGTCCGAGATCGGAGGCGAGCACGCTCCCCACAATCGCTGTGCCTGGCGCGTCCACATACGCGCTGCCGGGCAAGAGGCTTTTCTGGAGCATTAGAAGAGACTTTTCCTTCTCGGGGTCGCCCGCGATCGCGGCGGCGGGCTTCGTGAACGGTCCCGATGAGAGCAGTACGCCAAATCGGATGCGCGGCGCGGCAAGAATGGCGCCGGTTTTTCCCAGCGCCTCGATATCCGCGCACGCCTGCTCGGCATTCGCGATGTAGGTATCTACGGGCATAAACCTCGAGCGCTCGCGGTAGTCGGCGGTGGTAACAGAAACGTGACCAGTTTCGTTCTTCGTGTAATTGCGGACCATCGAGTCTAGGAAACCTTCAGTGAATCCGTTGCCGGCGACAACACAGAGTGTAGCGAGAAAGGTAGAGAGCACCGCGAGGAGACTTCGGCGCCGGTTGCGAAGCAGATTTCGCCACGAGAAAGAATAGAGATTCATTGGTTCCTCCTCACACGAAGCGCAGGGCTTCGGTCACTTCGATGCGGCTGGCCTTGCGGGCGGGCATGAGGCTCGCGAGCCATGAAACGAGGACTCCGAAGATGAAGCCCTGCGCGAAGGTCGCTCCGTTCCACTCGCCCTTGAGGGTGAGATACTTTGGAAGGCTCCCAAGGTCGAGGCTGCCAAACATTCCCGAGAATGAGATACCGTACGCGGTGAGCCACCACACGAATATCGCTCCTAGAATGAGGCCCCCAATGCCGCCTATCACACCGATCATTAATCCTTCCAGAGAGAAGAGACGCTTGATCTGCTTCGGCTCGAGCCCATACGCCGCGAGCACCCCAATCTCCTTGATCCTGGAGTACATGCTCATGAGAATCGTATTGAAAATTCCCACCGAGCTTATGAGGAGCACGATCACTACCAGGATGTAGGCGAACTTCGACTTCATGTTGCGCATCGCGAGGTAATCGCCCATCGCTTTACTGATGCTTACGGGTGCGACACCACTATCGCTCGCTTCGATCTTCGCCCCGACCGCGTCGGCGTTCGCGACGAGACTTTCGAGCTTGGGAACCGTCGGCAGGCGAATGTCGATTTCAGTAACGGGAAGGGGAGCGCCGACGAGCCGTTCCGCGTCCTGCCAGGTCAAATAGACTGCCTGCCGCGATAAAGAGGAGAGTGGTAGATCCGCAATACCGCCTACCGCAAGGTCGATCGCGTTGAGCGTGCTGTCGGGCAGCGACGCTGATATGACAACGCTGTCTCCAACCTTAACACGCAGATCTTTCGCGAGATCGGCACCGAGCACCGCTTCGCCCGCCTTCCCCCATCTTCCTTCCTTCACCTCACCGGCGGTCTTAAACACCTCGCTATCCGTACCAGGCTTTACCGCCACGGCCAGCGCGGAAGTCTCATCGGTCCAGTTCGAAATTTGGGCGAAAAAGCGCGTGCGTTCGGTCCAGGCGCTGCCAGCCGGCAACATTCCCGGCAAGCTCGCGGCGATCGACTTCGTGTCCTGGAGCCCGTATTCGAGCGGCTGCGTCGCGGCATGCGCCTCATACTCCTTTGAGCGCAGGCTCACGGAGCTATTGTCGTAGTCGATCGCCGCGTCGATGGTAATTCTGTCCATCCCCGCGAGCATCGATTGAAACATGATATACACCGCGATACCGACCGTCAGCACGATCGCGGTGATCAAGGTCCGGTTTCGGTGACGCTTGACATTCCTGAGCGCGATTTGGAAGAGCATCCGAGTGTTTGTTTTCATGTATCATGCCTCTCGTCGCGCTCAATCTGTCCGTCGTGAAGGGTGACGATGCGCTTCGCCATATCAACAATCCGCTGATCATGCGTCGAAAAGAGAAATGTCGTGTTCGTCTTCGCGTTGATGTCGCGTATGAGTTCGATGATCTCGCCGGCTGTGTGCGAGTCGAGATTCGCGGTCGGTTCGTCGGCGAGCACGATGCTTGGCTTTTTCACAAGCGCCCGGGCGATCGCCACGCGCTGCTCCTGTCCGCCAGAGAGCTCGGTCGGCCTGCGGTTCGCCTTGTCGGAGAGTCCGACCATCGAGAGAATCTCAAGCGCACGCTCTCTGATCTGAGCTTTGTCGCGGACTCCCTCGATGAGGAGGGGCAGTTCGATGTTTTCGGTCACCGTGAGCACGGGAATGAGATTGTACGACTGAAATACGAAGGAGACGTGCGTCCGCCGGTACGCCGCGAGCTGGGCCTTGCCCATGCGCTTCATGGGCGCGCCGCGCCATAGGAGCTCTCCCGATGTTGGAGAGTCAAGGCAGCCTATGATGTTGAGAAGCGTGGTTTTGCCCGACCCCGATGGTCCAACGACAGCCGCGAACTCTCCCTGTTCGAAAGCGAGCGAGATCGATCGCAGCGCAATGATTTCAGCTTCGCCGGCTCCGTACACCTTGGTGACATCGCGAAGCGCGAGAATTGTCTCTGCCATGTGGACCTCCTTCTCATGTGCGCGGTTTGAGCGCCGCGATCATGGTATCGAGCGTGTCGAGATAGTCGTCGAATGCCTCGGAGCCCTTCGAGGTGAGGCTAACCTCTGTGTAGGGTTTTTTTCCTCTGAATCCCTTCGCGATGGCGATATACTCGCTCGATTCGAGCACCGAAAGCTGCGAAGACAGATTGCCCGAGGTCATGTCGAGTTTGTCCTTCAGTTCCAAGAAAGAGCATCGGTGCGATGTCTGCGAGGCGAGGCAGGCGAGTATGCGGAGTCTCGCCCGCTCATGAATGATTTTATCGAGGTCGGGGAGCTTCATTTTCTTCTCGTGTACAGGAGGCTCGCGATTCCCAGCGTGAAGAACGCCCCGGACCAGAGAATGCCTCCCCAGAGCCACGGAGAGTCCTCAATGATGAACAGAGAGAGAAGCCCTCCCGCGAACAGGAACCATCCGAGCGTCGCAAATTCGGGGAGGCGAATGCGCGGTGTGAGGGCGAATACGCCGAACGCGATGAAGATCGCGGAGAACGACACCGCGAATACTCCCTCATCGTGTGAAATCAAGAAAACCATGCTTGCGGAAATGGCGGCGACAACCGCCATGAGAAGTGAAACCGGACTCTTCCCATAGATGATTCTCAGCAAGTTGAAGATCGTTTTGTTCTTTTGCCGCATGATTCTGGAGAAGGTTATGATTTTGACGCATGCCCCGATCGCGACGACGGCTACGGCGATCCATATCATCGCCGAAGTCAGGGAAGACTCCGGACCGCGCTCGTGCGTGAAATATCCGAAAACACAGAATATCGCGATCGCCGTGCCGAATCCAAACGCGAGGAGACGTGTGGCTCTTCTGAACGCGAGGTCAGTGAAGAGGCTGGAATCGCTGAGCACAGTGTCGCGGATCTCTTTGAGTGTCCTCTCGAATTCCCTAAATTTGCTCTCCGTAATTTCCATATCGCTGTCCTTTTGCGGTCCGCAAACTAGTTTGTATTACAAACTAAAGAAATTATATGCCCACATTCGCGGAGCGTCAAGTCTGATTTTCCAGAGGTCCTCGCCAAAATGTACAGCCTGTGGTATAATCAAGAAAAATAATCAAAGTCTGCCAGGATGCGAGCGGCAGCTGTAGAGTGGATTCTAGGAGTGGAGGCAAGGCTGAATGCGCACCGAAGGTGTAGATATCGATTTTCGGTTTGTTGAAGATGTGCAGAGCGTGGAGAATGTGCGCCGCATTGTCCTGCGAATTCCCGAAGGTGAAATCAATGTTACTCAATCTGAAGATCGCGAACTCCGTTATTTTATATAGCTCGAGGGAGCGTCCGGCGAACTCGAGGGCTGGAGTTGCGGGCTGCGCCGCGCCGAGAGCATCGCGATACTCGATGTGATGGCGGGCGAATTTGTCCGCGTGCGCAAGTGCAATGTCTATATCCCCACCCATGTCGCCGATATTGAAATTCACTCAGAAAAGGGCTCTTTGCAGATACACGACTTGCTCGCGAATGTGTTGACTATCACGGAGAGCGGATCAGCCGCTGTGGCCAATGTAAGGTTTGTGGAAGCCTCAAGCGTGAGCGGCTCGATCGATCTCGATCGCTGCGAGGGTTGTTCGGTCCGCAGCATTTCCGGCAAACTGAGGATGATGAGGATCGCGGGTTCAGTCCAGCTTGAGATGCAGAATGGCTCGGCCTCCATCGATCGGGTGGAAAAAAATGTCGCCGCCGTATCGGATCGAGGCAAGCTCAGTGTGCGCAATGTGGGCGGCCGCGTCCGACTGATCGCGACCAAGGGCGACATCGAATTCGAGGTGACCGGCGGCTTTGGCGGTGGTGAGGTGCAGACCTATTCAGGCGATATCGTGATCCAGCTCGAGCACAGCTCAGTCGAATTCAGGGCTGAGACCCTTTCGGGCCGCATCGACACAAATCACCCTGTCAACGCGGCGGGCATGGGGCCCCAGCGCTGCGCGTTCCGCACGGGCGAAGGCGCCCGCAGGCTCTATGTGAAGAGCGTGCTGGGCGACATCGAGGTGAACTGATCTTGAGTTCGCGGCGCACTTCGTGAAGCGCTCCGCGCGCCGCCGCCGCTTCTTGAACCGCGCGATCTAAGTCAAAACCAGCTCGCCTCGCTTCAATCATTCGGTGAAGAGTTGCTTAATCTGGCTCTTGTAGAGCTCGTTGACCGCGTGGCGCTTCAATTCTTGCTTCGCTGAGAGCTCGCGGCCCGGTTCGAAGGGTTTTGCAAGGAGCGCGAAACGGAAAATCCTCTCGAAGGGCTTAAATCCATTTTTCATGCTGACATACGTGTTAATCTCGCTATCGATCAGCTCTTTTACCACAGGCTGCTCGAGGAGTGAGGCATAATCGTCGAAGGGGATTTCGTTCTCCTCGGCCCAAGCGATCAGGTTTTCTTCTTTAGGAATGATGAGCGCCGCGAGATATTTCTGGTCCTGTCCGAGCACCACCGACTGCTGAATGTAGATGCTCTCGCACAGACGCTGCTCGATGGGCACAGGCTCGATATTCTCTCCACCGCGCAGCACGATCGTGTCTTTGGCCCTGCCGACAATCTTTATTTCCCCGTGGATGGTCAGCATGCCGAGATCGCCCGTGTCGAGCCATCCATCTTTGGAGAGAATTTTCGCGGTGAGATCCGGTCGCTTATAGTAGCCGAGCATGATCTGCGGGCCGCGGACCTGGATAACCCCCTTCTGTCCCGAGCCGAGAATGGTACCACGCTCGTCGACGATGCGGACCTCGGTGCCACGGTGGATGGGGCCTACGGTACCGGTGACGGGATGAACCCTGAGGCGCACGCCAAGAACTGGCGCGGTTTCGGTTAACCCATATCCTTCGAGAATAAGGATGCCGATTGCCCCGAAGAAGTGGTCGACCGTGGGCGGGAGCGCCCCGCCTCCCGAGATGCCGGCGATGAAGCGGCTCCCGAGTTTTTCCTTGATCTTCTTGAACACGAGCGCGTTTCCGAGGGCGCGAAGCGGTGTGAGAAGGAGATACGGCAGAATCGAGACCGTGATGTCTACCGCGCGCGAGCGGGGCGAAAACTTGGGTAGCTGGTCCTTCAGCATATTTTCAAAGTACGCGTGTCCTTGGCCGATTCTCACAAAAATGGAGAACATCGCTTTCTTAAGTCCGCTGCCTTGCCGCACCGTCTTGTACACGCTATCCATGATTGATTCCCAGATGCGAGGCACCGAGGTGAACCAATGCGGCTGCACTGCCTTCATGTCGGCGAGAAGAATCGAGCCCACAGGTTTCGAGTAGGCGATGGCCGCGCCCGCACGCACCACGATGTACTGCGCGATGCGCTCGAAGGAGTGCCACACGGGGAGGACGGAGAGGAGCACGTGTCCGCTCTGCATGCCAATCAGTTCAGGAAGATACTCAGTCTGGTGGAGAAAGTTGCCGTGGCTCAGCATGACGCCCTTGGGGTCGCCTGTGGTTCCTGAGGTGTAAATAATCGTCGCGATATCGCTCCGCGTTCCCTTAGCCGCTTCGGTGACATAGAAGGCGCTCTCCTTCGCATAGAGTTTTTTACCCTCCGCTATGAGGTCGTTGAAGCGAAGCACCTTGATTCCCTGCTGAGCGGCTTCGTCTTCGATCACTTTAGAGGCTGGATCGAAGAGTATGACCGTGTTGAGGTGCGCGTAGGGAGTTTCTTTGAGCGACTGGGAGCCAAAGCTGAGTTTTCCTGTTTTTACCTCAAGAATTTTCTGAAGCTGACAGATC
>JAKALZ010000108.1 GCA_021813065.1 bacterium | reverse complement strand
AATGAGCGCGCCGATCTGGATGGTGGAAAGCGCGGCGAGTGAGGCTGAAGGAATTGTAAAGATCGCCGAGGAGTGGGCCGCGCCCGAAGTACCCTCGGTTCCTGCGGTACTTGCCGATCCCGCGAATATCGCGCTGTCGCTGATGACCCGTCCTACGACCGCGAGGGCGGTGCGCGGCGCGAGCCCAATGACGGCGCAGAGCGCGGCGAGCGCAAGCATTGGTCCCCACATCCATGGCGAAACCTCGCGGGCGCGCGCGGCGAGCTCGCTTCTCGGGGAGCCGAGGAGTCCCGTGCCCGCGAACTTGGTCAGCGCGAACACCGCGAGGGCGCCAATGAGGCTCAGCCCTCCGAGAATCGAGATCGAGAACACGCTGTTTTCGAGCGGTGAAACAAAATCGCGCGCAAAGGCCGATGAGTACAGCAGGAATTCACTGATAAAACCGTTGAAGGGCGGCAGACCGCTCAGCGCCACGCTACCTACGACGATAGCCAGTCCAGAGCGTGGCATCTGCTTCAAAAGCCCGCCCATCGCGTCCAGATCGAGCGTGTGCGTGGCAAATTGCATCGCGCCAGCTCCCATGAACAATAGGCTCTTGAAGAGCGCGTGGTTCAAGGTATGGAGAAGGGCCGCCACGATCCCAAGCCCCGCGAGCGACGCGTTTCCAATCGCTGTCCCGAGCATCCAGACTCCAAGGGCGATCGCGATAATCCCGATATTTTCAATCGAGCTGTAAGCTAAAAGGCGTTTCGCGTCGCGCTGCACCGCGGCCATCGCGATGCCGAAGAGTCCCGACACGAGGCCGACGCAGAGCATCGTGATGCTCATCCACAGTGCCGGAGTCCCCAGCATTCCCGCAACCAGCACGATGCCGTAGATGGCGGTCTTGATCATTACGCCAGACATGACCGCCGAGACGTGGCTGGGCGCCGCCGGGTGTGCCTCAGGGAGCCAGACGTAGAGCGGGAAGAAGCCAGCCTTCATGCCGAATCCCGCGAGCGCGAGAAGAAATATAGCGCCTTTGAGCGCGGGAGAGAGATTAGGCGCGGCCGACCACATCGCGTCGAACTCGAGCGAGCCTGAAGCGCTCGACAGGAGCGAGAACATCGCGATGAGACACGCGGCGCCCACATGCGCGAACACGAGGTATATCCATCCGGCGCGGCGCACTTCGATCTTTTCTCGGTTGAACATGACGAGGAAGAACGACGAGAGCGACATCGCTTCCCAGGCGAGCATGAAGAGCACCGCGTTCCGCGCGGTGACCACGAGCATCATGCTCGCGGCGAGGAGCCCGAAAAGCGCCCAGTGCTCCTTGAAGCGCCGCGCCGCGTCACCGTAGTGCTCGAGATATTTCGGAGCGTAGATGGCCGCCACACCGCAGATCAGCGCGATAATGCCAAGGAAGAATGCGGAGAGCGGGGTGAGGGCGAAGGTCGCCGCGCCGAAGGGGAGCGGCAGTCTGAATTCATAGACAGTGCCCATGGCGCTAAGCCTCGTTCCCGCGCTCCCCGCGCTACTCGCCGCGCCAGCGGCATATGCGCGAGCACTATATGCGCCACCGCCAGGCGCGCCCGCGAGCGTCAGCGCGGCTGCGGCCAGCGCGAGCGCGGAGCCGAGGCACACGATCACCGCGCCAGCCCTGTTGATCGCCTTGGAGCTTTTGAGCGGAATCAGCACGGCTCCGCCGAGCGCCAACACCGCGATACCGAACCCGAACAGTATCACCGCGCACCTCCCTGCCGCTCCGCGGGCGCGCGCTCCGCGATGCCAGCCTCGGCGCGCCGTATAGCCGACAGAATATCATTGCGCGAGGAGATGCCCTTGAGCGCTTTCAGCACGCCATCATCCTTGAGCACGAACATGAGGCGCGCGAGAAGGGCGAGGTGGCAGCGGATGTTGGGGGAGAGAATAAGGAACACTTTGCTGACCGGTTCGCCGTCGAGCGCGCCGAAATCAACGGAGCTTTCCAGAAAAAAGAGAGATATCTGAGGCTTTTCCGAGTGCACAACGACGGGGTTGCGAACGTGCGGAATCGCGATGCCATTGCCGATCGCGGTAGATCCGAGTTTTTCCCTCGCGATCAGAAACTGGAGCAGAAGGTCTCTGTTGATGCTCTCGGGCAGCTTCATGAGGGAGACCACGGAGGTGAGGATGTCTTCCGCGTCGAGGCCTTCGATGCGGTAGTGTATGCCGCCCGTGGTGAGCGCGTTCTCTATCGAGATGTCGCACTCGCCAGACTCCACCGCGCCCTCGAAGAGTTCTGAACTCATGGTCTCGCCTCGCGTGGAGGACCACTCGAGGAGTTCTGAGTAATTGAACCGATACTGTCCTCCTACGCGGTAGTAGGGAAGTGAATCGATTTGAATCCAGCGGTACACCGTTTTTTCTGAAATATTGAAGAGACGCGCGACATCCTTGACGGAGAGTTTCATGAAGCCTCCAAATGTCTAAAAATGTCCAAAGTATGAGAAAAATGTCGTATAAGTAGGAAGAGATTAGTATATTTTTACTGATATGTCTAGTTTCAAATGTGGTGTACCTCGGTTTTTTTGAGAAGATCGACCATCTGCCGCTCATTGTTCTTTCGCGCTTTGTGTTTATGCGGTATACTTTTGGCCAATATGTATGAAAAGATAAAAAAAATTCGCTCTATACTCTTGGTAGCGTTTGTGTTGCTGCTGCCTTCAGTATTGTGCGCCCAGGGGGTATCGCAGGGGTTCATCGATCTATCTCAGACAAGTGGATATTTCTTTAACGCCGATCCCTCACTGACCATCGATCAGGTGAGCGCTCCCGAGATGCGGTCCAAGTTCACGCCTGTCGATGGCCGCTCGATCTGGACCGGCAAACAGGCGCCAGCTTCGTGGCTCAGCTTTACGATTCCTTTCGACAAGCTCGGGCCGGGCTATGGGCCGGGGAGCAACCCTGAAGACCGAGAGATCCAGTGGCTCCTCATCGTTCAGCCCAGTTTTTCGATCATTCTCGATAATGTACAACTCTATGTTCCCCAGCACGGGGGAGGATTCGATCGCTTTGAGACTGGCGCTAAAGTAAAATCAGATCCATCGGGGCCGCACTCTCGATTCTTTTTCTTTGATCTTCCCGCGGCAGCCTACGATGGCGAGACCTGCTATCTTAGAATTTCCAGTACCACCGATGTTCTAATGACGATCGGCCTCGCGAGCGATACATCCTTCGCGAAGAGTCAGGCTCAGACAAATCTCGGCTATGGGCTCATTTTCGGCATTATCGTCGCGATGATCTTTTACAGCCTCTTTCTCCTTGTTTCTCTCCACTATCGTTCCTACATCTATTACATTCTCTACTGCGTGAGCGTGGGGCTCTGGATTTTCTGGGTTCAAGGCTTCGCGAAGGTGCTCTTCGGGCAGATTCCGGGTTTCGACCAGGCGATGCTCTGGCTGTGGGCGGGGCAATTCATCACCTGGGGAACCATTTTCACGATTTCCTTCCTCGATCTCAAGGCAACCGATCAGGTATTGTTCCACCTTATGGCTATTCCCGCGGCGCTCGGGGGAATTGTGTCGCTTGCGGGAATTATGGGCTTCGACGGAGTCGCCTTCTCGCTCTCGCACATACTCGGGCTCGTGGTACCGGTGCTCATCATGGTCGCCGCGGGGCTGCGCTTTAGGCGAGGCTTTAAATCCGCGCTCTACTACCTAATCGCCTGGTTTTTCCTCGCGCTCGGCGGTGTGATATTTGCGCTCATGGGGCTGAAGGTGCTGCCGGTGTGTCCCTTTACCATAAATGCATTGCCCATCGGCATCGCGCTTGAATCAATCTTTCTCGCGATGGCCCTTGCCGACCGGTTCAAGCACCTCGAGGAAGAGAACAAGAAGCTCGAGGCCACGCAGGCGCACTTCAAGGAATTGAGCCTCACCGACACGCTGACGGGGTTGAGGAATAGGCGCTTCCTCATGCAGGAGCTCGAGCGCGTAATGAAACACTCCGATCAGAGTGGCGAGCCGCTTTCGCTCATCATGCTCGACATCGACAATTTCAAGCTCGTCAACGATCGCTTTGGCCACGAGGTGGGCGATGACATTCTCGTGTCGCTCGCGCACTCAATTCGGAGCTGCACCCGCCCCAGCGACCCCGCGTGTCTCTATGGCGGCGATGAAGTGGTCATTTTCATGCCAAAAATCAAGAAAGATCAGGCGTTCAGCGTGGCTGAGCGCATTCGAGCCCACTTCGAAGTGGACAGCCTGAGGGTTATTCGTGGAATAAGTCTTGGAGCGACGATCAGTTCCGGTGTCGTGGAGTACCAACGCGATGAATCTCTTGATAATCTGTTCTCGCGCGCGGACGTCGCGATGTATCAGGCAAAAAAACAGGGAAAGAATTGTACGGTACTGGCGTGAGCTGATGTGCGCGCCACGCAGGAGGTCATTATGCGACGATGGGTGTTCCTGGCCGCGATGAGTATTGTGTTCGCGGCGGCGGCGATTGCTCAAAATCTTCCCACAATCGATTCCATTCCTGGTATACAGGCAGGCTCCATCCTTGTCCTGAACCTTCGCGGCGATACCTCAGGCCGAGTGTGGGGCACCGATGTGTACACGTCGGATTCGAGCCTCGCCGCCGCGGCGGTCCATGCGGGCGCGCTCGGTTCGGGCATGAGCGGCACAGTCTATGTGGAAGTGCTGCCTGGCGCCGCATCGTACGCGGGGTCGAGCCGCAACGGCGTTACCAGCGCGAGCTACGGCAGTTTTGGCATGAGCTATCGGTTTCTAAAAACCTTCCCGAAGTTCGGAGCGGCCGGAACGACCGGCAGCACGACCGGCACGAGCGAAACGCAGAGCTCATTCGCGCAGACGCAGCGAATTTTCGCGTTCAAGGATGAATCCGCGATAGCGGCGATCACGTTTGTTCCCGGTGCCTCCGTATACTGCAGAGTCACGGGCTCGACGGCCGGAAGACTCTGGGGTACCGATGTCTACACCTCGGATTCGTCGCTGGCCGCCGCCGCCGTGCACGCCGGCATTGTGAAACCGGGCCAGACCGCGATTGTTCGAGTGATGATGATGGGGCCGAAACAGGCATTCAGCGGATCCAGCCAGAACGGCGTGACAAGCTCTTCCTATGGCTCGTATGGCGCGAGCTACTCGATCGCCCAGGCTCCTTCTGCCGCCCAGGTTATCGATATGCTTCCCAATCCCGGGCGGGCGGATCAGTTGCCGGGCGCCGCGCCGGGTCAGACCTTTGTCGTGTGGATACTAGGGCAGTCTGGCGGCTCCATCTGGGGAACGGATATCTACACTTCAGATTCTCCGCTCGCGATCGCCGCGGTCCACGCGGGACTCGTGCGCGTGGGCGAGGCGGCGCCTGTCGTTGTCCGGATTCTCCCGGGCCAGAATTCGTACTCGGGCACTGCGCGCAACGGTGTCACGAGCGCGTCGTATGGATCGTTCGGGATGAGCTACTCGCTGGATTCGCGGCTTTGATCGATAATGAGCCGCGTCAGCGGGCCATTCTGGTTTTGAGATAGCTCAAGAGCCCTCTGACGCTCCATCGGTACACTATGGTTCTCGGTACATGGAAATGATCGAGCGCCGGGTCATCGGGATACACTTCCGACATTTTGGCGGACGCGGCGAAAGCCCAGCTGAAGCCCGCCCTCTGTACCGCCGCTTTTGCTTCCGGGCCGGCTCCCCCGAATGGATAGGCGAAAAAATCGGGAAGCTGGCCCAATTTTGCCGCAATGGCCATTCGGGGGCGGTTTGCCTCGGTGAGCACGGAGGCTGGGTTTGCCTCGAAGGCTTTTGAACTCATGTAGTTGTGATAAAAACCATGCGCGCCGATGGTACAGCCTGCCAGCAGCAGCGTCTGGAGCTGCGAGACAGTCAGCAGGTGTGCATCATGTCCGACCGAAAAGCCGGGAATAAAGAGGGTAACCGGAATGTGCCGTGGCTTGAGCACATTCAAATAGGCGACCATATCGGTGCGATGTCCATCGTCGATCGTAATCGCGATATTGTTGTCGCCTTCGAGATTCCCGCTCAGAGCATCCTCAAGCGAAATGAAGCGATAGCCAAGTGAAGCAAATCGATCCATCTGCGCCGCCAGCTCCTCCGGGCTGAAATCCAGCGAGGAGGTTCCATTTCCCAGAAAGGAGTGATAATCGAGAATCACCACAGAGCCCGAGGCGAAGATCCGCGCGGTCAGCGATGTCATGAGCAAAAGGATGAGAATACGGTGTAGGCGCATGTCGATGGTACCAGCCAAAACGAAGTATGAACGCTTGAGGCAAAAGAGACAAGGTGCGGTGGAAGTGAAACCTTTGCGCGGCGCTTCCGCTTCTGGTATGATGAATCCGCGATGCTTCCAATTTTATTCGAAGATGAAGAGATCATAATTATCGATACACCCTCCGGGCTCCCCTCCCAGCCTGGAGAAGGTGTCCATGACGATGTGATCGCGGCGCTCGAGCGTCAGTTCGGGCAGCGATTTTTGCCGGTGCACAGGCTCGACAAGGAAACCGCGGGCTGCATGATTCTGGCGAAGGATGCCGCTGCGGCGCGCCGGTGGGCTGAGCTCATCTCCGGTACGGT
>JAKALZ010000107.1 GCA_021813065.1 bacterium | reverse complement strand
ACATATTTTCTTGCTGTGAAGAATTGTCTGATCATGATCTCCGCATTGCCTCACCATAAAATCTCGCCGAAAAACTATGGATGCCTCACCTTATTTTCGAAGCATTCTTTTTTCTCAAGCATCGAGGGTGGAGCAGAACTCGCTTATGGCCGTTGCACCGCAGCAAAGCTCAGCATGGTTGCCCATATATGCACAAGCGACTCGCAAAGTGCATCTGAATTCTTTTCAATTCAGCCAGTTCATCGCTATCCTCCAGCATCTGTTCTGGAAGATAGTTTCGCTTAGATTTTATCATGAGGCATCGGAACGGTAAAATAGAAGGTCGCGCCTCTGTCGGGCGCTCCTTCTGCCCGGATGGTGCCGCCATGGCGCTGAACCGCGCGATAGACATTGGCAAGGCCAATTCCTGTTCCAGGGAAATCTTTATCGGCGTGCAGACGCTGGAATGCGACAAAAAGCTTGTCCTTATATTTCATGTCGAAGCCTACGCCGTTGTCGCGGACAAAATATTCGGTTTGACCATCGGCATTCACCACTGATCCGATGCTGATGTGCGCGTTTTCTTTTCTGGAAGTGAATTTTACCGCGTTGCCAATCAAGTTTTGCAGGATTATTCTCAAGAGGCGTGCATCTCCTATGGTTTTCATATTAGGCTCGATATCGAATTGAATTTCGCGGTTCCCCCACCCTGTGCTCATTTCGTCTCGGATCTCAGATGACAGAGCTGACAGATCGACCATCCGCCTTTCCATATGCCATTGCGTTATTCGCGAAAGCTCAAGCAGGGATTCAATCAGATCGTTCATGTGCATGGCGTTTTGCTTGATCCGTTCCAGTAGCCTGAGTCCTTCTGCGGGCAGTGAACTGCCATATTGGCTCATGAAAATTTCTGTAAAGCCTTCTATTGCGCGGAGCGGAGCTTTTAGATCGTGAGAAACGGAATACGAAAACGATTCAAGCTCTTTATTGGCTGACTCAAGCGCGGCAGTACGCTCGGAAACGCGTTTCTCAAGCTCGTCGTTGAGCTTTTTGAGCGCTTCTTCTGCCTTGATTCTTTCAACTACTTTCCAGACAGCCTCCATCAGAAGAGTTGTCTGCAGAATATCAGTCTCCGTGTAATCTTCATTTTTATTCGCGAGTCCGACAACTCCAACGATGTGATCATCTCTGAAAACAGGAATGGACATGAATTTATACAGAGGAACGTGACCTTCCGGCGTGCCCTTTTTATAGGGATTCGGCGCAGTGAAGTTGTTGTTGATGATCGGTTTTCGCTGGCGCACTACTTCGCCCCAGAAACCTGTATTGCGAAGGTCGTATTCCGTAACCGGGGCAAGAACCGTGCACGCCGGCATGACGTCTCGAGACCAAGTATTCAGCGTAAAGTGTTGGTTTTCTTCGCTGTAATGGTATATATAGCCGATTTTGCTGTCTGTGAGCTTAATTGCTTGATCCAACGCAAAATCGAGAAATTCCTGCACACTGGCGGACTGGTGCTGGAGGATGGTGACAAGGCTTTTCAGCCGAGCCGTTTCCTTTTCCAGCTCGCGCGCGTGCGCCCTCTTCTCGCTTATATCGCGGTACAGAGCGATCACCGCTTCTTCACGCCCGCTGACAATGATTGGAGCCCCAATTACCCAGACATCAAGCAAACTGCCATCTTTTTTTCTTCGCTGCGTTTCTAGCGACACTGTCCCACCGCGCATCAAAGAAGCTGTCAGATTTCTGGCTTCGGCATCTTTTTCTGGAGGAGCAATAAGGTCGTCAATCTGCTTTCCACGCGCTTCTTCCGCTGAATAGCCAAAAATTCGACTGAATTCTGCATTGCTTTTTAAAATGAATCCGGACTTATCGGTAATGGCAATTCCTTCCGGCGCCGTTTCGATCAGGTTGTCGAAAAAGGCCTTTTCTCGCTCAAGATGAAGTTCTGCTTGTTTTTTCTCGGTTATATCGTGAACAACAGAGACACAGCCTAGGATTTCCCCTTCAGCATTCTTCACTGGGCTCGAAGTTACCAGCCGGTACCGAAGCTCCCCGCTTTTGGGAAGTTTGACAATTTCTTCCTGCTCAATGATTGATTCCCCTCGCAAAGCCCTGAGTGGCGGAGCTTCGTCAATCGGCCTGGGAGTGCCATCGGGGCGGAAGACTTCAAGGCTTGCGGCGAACTGCTGAATATCTAGATTATGGATATTTTCGAGGGCGAAAGCTTTGCATGCGGAGGGATTTGCCAGAGTAAAGCGCCCATTTGCGTCAGCATACCACACCTCATCTTGCATGCATTGAATGAGCAGCGATGCTGGTATTATTTCATGGTTTGAATTCTGGTCTGCGGTGAGATTTTTTTGAGATATCTGATCTCTCGAATTCTTCATTGTCAGCCTCTCATGTCGCGACCGCCTTTGCATGAAATGCAATAACAAGAAAAGGAAGCGATCGTAGGTGTCTGCTGTTCTTACGACGATTTTCGCACGATGAGACTCGGTTCGAGCATGACACGGCTGGGGTCCGGGACTCTGCCATCGATGCGCGCAAAGAGCATTGTCGCGCTTGTTTCTCCCATCTGCTCGAGGGGAAGCGCGAATGTTGTAATGGGGATCGGCCAGAATGAGGCGAACTCGCGGTCGTCGTAGCCGACGATCCTCAATTCCGAAGGTATTTTGAGGCCGCGCTCTTGCGCTCGATTGATGGCGCCCGCTGCCATGTAGTCGTTCGCGCAGAAAATCGCGTCGATATCCGGCGATGCATCGAGCAGGGCATCAAGACCGCGCGCGCCGGATTCCGCCGAAAAGTCGCCGTGCACCACCAGATGAGCAGCATCGAAGACAATGCCACATTCTTCGAGCGCCTTGGTGAAGCCGGCGAGGCGCTCCATGCTCGCGAGCCGCATTTCAGGCCCGGCGATTACGGCCAATTTTCGCGCGCCTCTCGACACCAGATGAAGCGCCGCTTGTCGTCCCCCTTCAAAATCGTCGGGCTGTACCGAGGGAATCGATTCGTGAATGAATGTGTTGACAGTAACGGATGGCACATCGAAGACCGCGCGCATCTGAGGCCGCACTGCCTGGCGCACGCCGTACGCGGCAATGATGCCGTCTACCCTGCGCCTGCGAAGAAATTCGATTGCGCTGTCGAGATCGTTGCCGAATTCGACACCGCTTGTAAAGAGCAAATAGCTGTTGTTCTCGCGCGCTACTTTTTCTGCGCCATGGATGATGCGCGCCGCGAACATTTCGGTGATATCGAACGCAAAAAAGCCTATGACTCCTGATGTTGTGGTTCGAAGCGCACGTGCCGCAGGGTTGGGTTCATACCCTAGCTGATCAATGGCGTTGCGAATTTTGTCTTTTGTCGCCTGGCTTATGGGGCGTTTGCCGCTGAGGGCGTGACTCACCGTCGAGACCGACACCCCCGCGGCCGCAGCGACATCGCGGATGGTTACCATGGGAACACCATACTACATCAGTGAGTTGCTGTGCGATACTCTCCCCTCACTCGCACGGATATATGTTCGGGCGCATTTTCGAAGGTGATGGCGAACGACTGCCCCCGCTCATTCCCCTCTGAGTCGATGAGCGTGAAACCATCGGGTACCACAAAGCGCCAAAACTTTCGGTACGGCAGTTGCTCTCTTCGCGCCACGCACACGATATCGAGGAGCGTCTCGTCCGTGGCAATCTCTATGAACTCCATGCGCCATCGCCAGAAATTGCCTGGAACAAAATCGCTTTCGCCGTCGTCTTCGCTGTGAACGCAGGCAGGCGCCGATCTTCCGCTTCCCGCTCCAAAGCCTGCAGGCTTCTGGAAACCGCTCGGCGGCACCACGATGAACTCGCAGCCATCCTGTTGGGTGGTGCCCACCGAACCGATGCGCGGCGCTGTCGGAATCACTGTGCCGCAGCGGAAAAAGTATCTTGGCTCATCGATCGGGTATTCGCATTCGAGGTCCTCGCCGCCCCGGTGGAGGATTCCTTTCCAAGGATCGAACCAATCTTCCCCCTTCGGCAATCGAACGCGCGTGCGGCTCTGGCCCCGCTCCGGCGGCCCAGGAACGAGCACCGCGTCGCCTGCCATTCTGTCGAGGCTTTCAAAGGATAGCGCCACATCCAGAGGAAATTCGAGCGCAACAGGCGACTCCATCGGCGCGCCGGTTTCGCTCGCGCGGATCGCCACATCGTAGATGTAGGGCAAAAACCGGTAGCGCTCGCGGATGAAGCGGCGCACTGCGTAGGTGCGCGATGGGTAAGACCAGGGCTCCGTGATGCTCCCATCGGGCTTCCACGAGTGCATCACGAATCGAGGCTGAAAAATCGCGCTCTGACACCAGCGCAAGAGCAGCTCTTCATCGGGGTCTGACCCCACAAAACCGCCGATATCGTGGCCGTACATCGGCATGCCGCTCAGCCCGAGATTCATGCCCATCGCGATATTGCGCAGGAATGTCATGTAGCTGGACACATTGTCGCCAGTCCATGTGCGTGCATAGCGCTGGAGCCCTGTGTACCCAGCCCTCGAGATGAGCCACGGCCGCGCGCCGGGATTGGCAGCGCGAAGCGCCTCGTATGAGGCCTGCGCCATCAGTACGGGGAGGATTTTCTTGACAGATTGAATCTTCAGGGAGTCGTCCTCGATTTCGAACTCATTGTTGTCGTTCCAGACTCCCGTGACCCCTTGATCGACGATGTGTTCGGTGAGGGCCTTTACCCACCAGTCATACCCCTCTTTGCGAGAAAAATCGACAAAGGATGCACTGTTGCCCCAGTAATAGCTCTTGAGCGGGGTATTATCGGCGTCGGGAATGAAGACGCCTTGAGCGGCGAGCTCGTCGTACCAGGGGTGCGTTTTTAGAATTCCTGGTTTTACGTTGCAGCAGATGCGGTAGCCTCGATCTCTGAGTGCCCGAATGAACTTCTCCGGTTCGGGAAATTTCTCCCTGTTCCACACGAAGGTATAGCGCTCACCATTGTCGGCCTTCACGTATCCTGAGGAGAAGTACATCCCTTCGCAGGGAATGTCTTCCGCTTCGACTCGCGAAAAGAATTGGAGTACCCGCTCCTGTGCGTTGTCCGGGTCCGTGTATCCCATGCTCGAGGTGAGATAACCAAAGGAAAAGAGGGGCGGCAGCGCCGGTTTGCCCGTGATCTCGCAGTAGGAGGCGAGAATATCGCGGTAGCCCCTGCCCGTCAGCACAAAGTAGCCAAAGGGCCCGCCTGCGAGCACCACATCGTAGTAGAAGATGCTCTCGACGCCAAAATTCACCTCATCCACCATGAGGTTGGGGAAAAAGATCCCGCAGAGCGTCCCGGTGTCTCGATTCATCTTGATGAAGAAAGGCACCGATTTATACAGCGGGTCGCTCGCCTCCGCATTGTAGCCAAGCGCGTCGCGATTGAAGAGTTTGAACGTTCGATTGCGCTTGTTGAGCGCTCCGGTTTTTTCTCCAAGCCCAAAGAAGGCGTCTCCTTCCTCCAGCCTGAAGTTGAATTTGCCGCGCAGCGCGCGCCGGTCCTCCGACATCTGCACTCTGAGCGGATACTGGGGCACTACGAGGTCCTTGTGGCCAATTTCTCCTCCATGCTCGAGCGTTTCGCCCTCGTACACTGCCACACGGGCCGTCGCTTTATCGACATGCAAGCGTGTACTGCCTGCGCAAAGCTCATATTCGGACTCAAGCTCAAGGATACCATCCCATCTGCCGTTCTCCTCTTCCCATGCGGGAGAGAAGAGCGCCGGGTGAGCTCTATTGCTTTCGGCCGGCGCGAGCGACTCATCGAACACATAGAAAATTGAGACGATATGTGGACCATGGATCGTTACCTTAAGTTTTCCGTGGTCTCCAGACAACCACGCCGTGCCGCCTTCGAGTTCCAGACTTCTGAGATTTTTAAGAGAATACAGCATGATGTTACGCCTTTACTCCGCCAGCAGTGAGCCCTTTTACAAAATATTTCTGCAGCGCGAGGAACACGATGATCATCGGAATCATTGTGACAACGGTCATGGCGAGGAGATCTGCCCAGTTGATCTGAAATTGTCCGACAAAATTCGCCAGCGCCAGCTGAAGCGTCATCTTGCTCTTTGCTGAAATCACAATGAAGGGCCAGAGGAAGTCGTTCCAGCGCCACATGAAGGAGAAAATCGCGATAGTCGCGATGATGGGTTTTGCGAGCGGCACAATGATCATCGCAAAGATGCGGAATTCTTTTGCCCCATCGATGCGCGCCGCCTCGATGAAGGAATCCGGTATTGTCTGTATATACTGCCGTGCGAGAAACACGCCCGTGGGTGTTGCAGCCGGCGGAATGATGATGCCCCACAACGAATTGAGCATCCCCATATTTTTCAGCAGAAGAAAAATCGGCACCATGATGGCCTGAAGGGGAATCATCAGTGTTCCCACCATGATGTAAAAGATCAGATCTCGTCCTTTGAAATAGAACTTGGACAGCGCATAGCCGGCCATTACATTGATGACAATGGTGACCAGCGTGGCAACTACCGACACAAAAATTGAATTCTTATAGTAGGTGACAAAATCGCCGCTTTCGAAGGCTTTCGTGTAGTTTTGCAAGGTTGGTGCATGCGGCAATATGGTGAGCGGATAGGTGAAGAGCTCCGACTGCGGTTTG
>JAKALZ010000106.1:6280-6637 GCA_021813065.1 bacterium | reverse complement strand
GCCATCGGCGACATAAAAGAGATATCCAAGGAAAAGCACCGAATCGCGCTGTATCCCGTCGCCAAGCAGCGCCGCGACCGGCACGCCCAGATATTTCCCGACAAGATCGAGCAGCGCGCACTCGACCGCGGTCTCGGCGTGCACCACAAAGCGTAAATTCTTCAGATCGAGCCCTTGCAAGCCGAGGCCATCGTCCTCGGCGCTCGCATAATTCCCGCTCTTTATAGCATTGACAAGATTCTTCCATTCCCCGATCGGCTTGCCAATCAGGAACGGCCTGTAGCGCTCGAGCGCGCGCCGGATGTGTTCGCCACCGTGGACTTCGCCCACGCCCGTGTTGCCCGACGAGTCCTTCAT
>JAKALZ010000106.1:0-6270 GCA_021813065.1 bacterium | reverse complement strand
GCGCACCGCTCAGCGTGAGCAGCATCGAGTCGTATCCCGCGACGGGATATACGCGGTACTCGGTGATCACGGGTGTTGTGCTCATTGCCATTTCCCTTCTTTACAAATCAAATTTCTCATGCCTCGACCACGCGCGGCGCTGCCAGAGGCGTTTTGTTAAAATTATAGGAGTGACTTTCAAATTCTGTCAAGCGATATTATAATACAATTATAAAAATATGAGTCTTTTATAATTTATTTATAAATTGCATTTGACAGATGTCGATTCCCATATTAAAATTCGTCAATCTCAGAGTACTTTGATGGAGAGGTGCGCATTCATGAACACTCGAGGCATTATCCCAGCAATCCCTACACCATTCGATCGCAGCGGAAATTTAAACCTCCCCGCCCTGCAGCAGATGCTCTCTTTTCTCGTGCGTGCCGGCGTGCATGGTATTTTCGCGGTAGGGAACGCGGGAGAATTCTACGCGCTCTCCCAAGAAGAAAAACAAGCCGTTCTGAAAACAACAGTGAAGAGTGTCGGCGGTACAATCCCGGTGTTTTTTGGAGCCGGAGCAACCACCACAAAAGAAGCTGTAGAACTCGCCAAGATTGGCGAAGCGGAAGGTGCCGACGCGCTCTCTGTAATCACGCCTTACCTTATAAAACCTTCAGAAGACGAACTCTACGCCTATTTCAAAGATATTTGCGAAGCGACGAAGCTGCCGGTTTTCTTCTATAATAATCCGGCCGTCACCGGAGTCGCGGCGAACGTGCGCCTCATTAAGCGCCTCGCCCATATCGATAATTTTGTCGGCATCAAAGACTCTTCGGGCGACTTCGCGCTCACGATCGAATTCATCCGCATTGAAAAAAAAGGCTTTGCAGTGCTCGCTGGACGTGATAATCTAATCCTGTCAACGCTCGTGCACGGAGGCAGCGGTGCTATTTCTTCGGTCGCATCGGCATGTCCGGAAATCGCGCTGGGCATTTTCAACGCATTCGAACGGGGAAACCACGGAGAAGCCCTCAGGCAGCAGATGATCTTCGCACACCTGCGCCAGCTCTTCAGTCTGGGAACCTTCCCAGTCGTCATCAAAGAGGCGCTGAAAATTCGAGGGATCGATGTTGGCATGCCGAGGGCGCCTGTCGCTCCCCTCTCAGACGAGAAGCGCAAAGAGCTCTTCGACAGCCTCCGTGCGGTAGTGGAATTTTGAGGTATGGAGCGTATAATGGACAGCGGCGTGATCGACAAGAGCGATAAGTACAACATAAAAGCCGTGGAGCGCAGTTTTGAGATTCTCGACCTCTTCTCACAGCTCGACGAACCGATCACGATCCAGACCATTTGCGCCCAGCTCGGCATCAATTCGAACATGGCCTTCCGCATGCTCTCAACGATGGTGCAGTCAGGCTATCTGCAGAAGGACGAAAAATCTGGCAGTTACTCGATCTCATTAAAATTCCTCACCCTCTCGCGCAAAGCGCTGATGTCGATGGAGATTCGACGCGTCGTTATGCCGTTCCTTGAAATGCTCCGCGCAAAATACCCCAGGGCTAATCTCAACCTCGCCGTGCTCTACCAGGGCGAGGTGGTGGTCATCGACCGCATCGACAGCACAAGTCTTCCACGCACGTACTTCGCGCCGGGCAAAACCCTGCCCTTCCACGCTACAGGTCTCGGCAAAGCCCTCACCTGCGAGCTACCCGAAGCCGAACTTGACGCGATGATCGAAAAAAAGGGCCTCAAGCCATTCACGCCAAGTACGATCACGGATCCAATCGCGCTCAAACAGGAACTCGCGAAAGTGCGAGGTCAACATTTTTCTCGGGACAGGGCAGAATTCATTCCCAACGACAACTGCAACGCGTTTCCGCTGCGCGACGTGTCTGGTAAAATTATCGCCGCGATAAGTCTCTCAGCTTTCGAAAGTTATATGACTGTAGCTGAGATCGAGGACACTATTCCTGTATTGGCGGAGACCGCGAGAAACATTTCATTTTATATGGGCTATAACGCCTAATTCCGCGCACAACAAGCTCAAACTCTGCTATAGTTATTGGAATTATTAAATCTTTGACGGGGGCGGTTTCGTTCCACCTCCGGAGGAGCGATATGCAACAACGAACGCACAGTTCTTTCCTTCTTGCGGCGAAACCACAGCTTGCCGATATTATCTCACAGCTCAAGCCGCACTTTGACTACATTAGCGTCCTCGCGACCGACGACCGCGGACTCTCGTATTTCGCGCTTCCCGGCGAAACGCGCACCACCGAGCCGATGTGGGTGCAGCGAGGATTCGTTTTCAGGGCTCAGCGTGGAGGAAAGGTCGCCGAATACGCATGCGCGGTGCTTCCTGGCGCTGTGCGCGCGCGCGGCGCGTCCCAGGCTTCGCGTATCGATAGCGCCGCAACCATGCGGAGCGCCATAGATACAATCCGCGATCGCCTCGACGCGCTCCTCGTCGATCCTTCTCTCATAGCGTTTCCCCAGATTCCCGACGAGCCCGCGGTCGCCGAGTATCTCGGTGAAATCGAGGAAGATCCCTTCAGGGCTGACCCTGAGTCGATTTTACGGCGGCTCTCCGCCATACGCGAGCGGATTACCGACGGGAAAACCGTGGTCATGGCGCAGGCTCGCTACGAGTGCGTGGATGTCTCGCGCATGTTCATTTCTCCGAACCGATCGCTCACGCAGAGTTTTCTCTGGTCGCAGGCCTACCTCTTCGGTGTCGCGCGGCGTGGTCAAATGTCGAAGATGTCGTATCAGCCGGCCTCGGGCCGCAAGGGGCTGGAGATTTTAGCGACGATCGAGGATTCGGTACCCCGGCTTGCGAAGGAACTCGCAGATCTTCTCGATGCCCAGCCGATGAAACCGGGCGAGTACGATGTCATCCTCGACCCGGACATGGCGGGCACGCTCGCGCATGAAGCCTTTGGTCACGGCGTCGAAACCGATATGTTCTTTAAAAAGAGGGCCCGCGCGATTGAATATGTGGGCAAACGTGTTGGCTCAGACCTTGTGACCATGTACGATGGCGCAGCTGAGGTCGATCAGACAGGATCTTTCCTCTTCGATGATGAGGGCGTGTTCGCTTCCAAGACGCTTGTCATCGACAAAGGCATTTTGAAGAGCGGCATTTCCGACACGCTCTCGGCCCTCGCGCTCGGCATTCCTCGTACAGGAAATGGCCGCCGGGAAGCCTTCTCGCACAAAGCATACGCGCGTATGACCAATACTTACTTCGCGCCAGGCAATTCCACGCTCGACGAGATGATCGCTTCGATCAAACACGGCTGGCAGCTTTCAAGGCTCAATTCAGGCATGGAAGACCCCCGCAACTGGGGAATCCAGCTCATCTGCATGGTCGGCCGCGAGATCAAAGACGGAAAATTCACGGGCCGCGTCGCGAGTCCCATCGTGTGCTCTGGCTATGTGCCTGATGTGCTCTCGGCGGTAAGCATGGTCTCTCGCGATTTTGAACTTGGCGGTTCTGGCGCCTGCGGAAAAGGCCACAAAGAGTACGCGAAAGTATCCTCAGGCGGTCCCTATGTCAAAACAAGAATGAGGTTAGGATGATGATCGATACAATTCGCGAGGCGATTGCCTCGATAAATTCGAATGACGCAATAAAGATCGCTGACTGGCGCCTCGTTGAGCGCGTGATTTCCCGACAGGAGCGCTATTATGTCGCCAACCGCGCCGAGCAAGCGCGCATGGTCGATGATCGCGGCTACGCGCTCACGGTGTACGTCGACAGCGCGCAATCCGGTACAAAATTCCGAGGCGAGGCGACAATCTCGCTTCAGCCCAGCTTTTCAGCGGCTGACGGTCTTCTTAAAATTCGCCAGGCTGTGGTAGCGGCGTCCAAGTCGCGCAATCCCTGGTTCGCCCTCCCTGAGCCGAGCGCGCCCAAGGTCAAACTACCCATTTCCGGCTTTGAGTCGCTTACACCCGCCGATCAGGTCGAAATCGCGCGCGACGCGTTCTTCTCGGCCGCCGCGCGATTCGAAGGCTCGGCCCGCATCAACGCCCTCGAACTCTTCATTACCCGTGAGCGACGGAGACTGCTCAACTCGCGCGGCATCGATTATTCCACCGTCGTGTGGAGAGGATACAGTGAATTTGTGGTCGAAGCGGACAGCCCCTCCGGCACCGTTGAGCTCTTCGACGATATCGAGTTCTCAGAACCCGACCCAGCGCGGCTCGCCAGCTCCATTGCCTCTCGCCTCGCCCAGGTTCACGACCGCGCGCTCGCCGCGCCTATGCCCCAGCTGCGCGACCTCCCGGTTATCCTTCGCGGAAAAGAGGCCGAGGAAGCATTCGCGTGGTTCTATGGCAATTCGCGCACCGAAGCGGTCTACTCGAAAGCCTCGGCATTCGAGGTCGGCAAGAGCGTGCAGGGCGCGGCGCATAGTGATGTCGACGCCGAGCCTGTTCCGCAAGGCGCCACAGACAGCACCTGCGCCACTTCTACCAGTGATACAAGCGCCGCGGCAGCGGCGCTCAGCGCGCCAGTCGCTGAGCCGCTCGACCTGTGGGCCGAGCCTGCCATCGAAGGGCTCCCCGCGTCAACCGCCTTTGACCCCGATGGCTTTCCCCTCGAGCGCACCGAGGTGATTTCGGGAGGCGTGCTCAAAACGCTCACAGGATCGGTGCGGCACGCGGATTGGCTCGGCTTTCCGCGTCGAGGCGCTTTCCCGCTCTTCTCGGTGTCGCCAGGCTCGACGCGGCTAGAGAAGCTGCACGCGGCGCCCTATCTCGAACCGGTCATGTTCAGCGACTTCCAGCTCGACCCCGTAACTGGCGACTTCGGCGCCGAGATCAGGCTCGCGTACTATTTCGATGGCAAGCATACAGTCCCTGTCAGCGGTGGTTCAATTTCTGGCTCGCTGAGCGCGCTTAGCGGTTCCATGCGACGAAGTGTCGAAACAGAAGTGGCCAGCCGATCGCGCAGCCCGGTCGCGCTGATGCTCAACGGCGTCACGATCACCGGCAACGCGTAATAAACAAAGGGGCTTCCGCGAACGGAAGCCCCTTTGTTTACTCTATTTTGGCACCCCGAGAGAGCACCGCGGCCGCGCGCTCCAAAACTGGCCGCCACAGGGCACGTTTCAGCTGTTCCGCTGCCGAGCGTCATCCGATAGCTTTTCGCAGCGATTCTACTTTGTCGGTCTTTTCCCACGAAAAACTGTCGCGCCCAAAATGTCCGTACGCCGCGGTGGCGCGGTACATCGGATTCTTGAGCTGCAGCGTCTCCACAATACCGCGCGGTGTCAAATCGAACACTTTTAAGATTGCCCGCTCGATCGCGGTTTCATCAACGTTCGCCGTCCCGAAGGTCTCAACAAGCACCGAAATAGGCTCAGGCACGCCGATCGCGTAGGCAACTTCGAGCTCGCAGCGCTCCGCGAGCTCCGCCGCGACCACATTTTTCGCGATATACCGCGCCATGTACGCCGCCGAGCGGTCCACCTTCGAGGGGTCTTTGCCCGAAAAGGCGCCGCCGCCATGCCTGCCCATGCCGCCGTAGCTGTCGACGATAATTTTTCGTCCCGTGAGGCCCGTGTCGCCCATGGGCCCGCCAATCACAAACCTGCCGGTAGGATTGATAAAGTACTTCGTGTTCGCGTCGATGAGGCCGGTTGGTTCCAGCACAGGAAGAATGACCTTGTCGATCAAGGTCTGACGTATCTCTTCATAGCTGAGCGCGCGGCCGGTCCCGTTCGTTTCGTCGTGCTGCTGCGAAAGCACCACAGCAGAAATTCGGATAGGCTTGTGGCCATCGTACTCAACGGTCACTTGGCTCTTGCCGTCAGGGCGCATCCACACAATTTCTTTAGCCTTGCGAATGCTCGACGCCCTCTGAAGGATCTTATGCGCAAGAATGATGGGCGTAGGCATCAGCTCGGGCGTCTCATCGCAGGCAAACCCGAACATCATACCCTGGTCGCCGGCGCCCTGTTTTCCCTCGTACTCCTTGAGACCGTGGCCTTCGATACCTTGCGCGATATCGGGCGACTGATTATGGATGGAGTTGAGCACCGCCATCGAGGCCCAATCGAGACCATACTCGGGATTGTCGTAGCCTATATCGCGCACGACAGATCTCGCGACATCTTGAATGTCGACGTAGGTGTGCGTCGTGATCTCGCCGCCAACCAGCACCAGGCCGGTCGTCGCAAAACACTCACAGGCGACGTGGCTGTGCTTGTCCTTCGCGAGGCAGGCATCGAGCACGGCATCAGAAATTTGATCGCAGATCTTGTCGGGATATCCTTCGGACA
>JAKALZ010000105.1 GCA_021813065.1 bacterium | reverse complement strand
GAGACCATGGCTTCGGCTGAGCTCGCAGGCGCTCCTTCGATGGCGGAACCGCTCGTGAGCGTTACAAACTCTGATTCTTCGATGATTTCCTTTTCGAGGAGGATCGAAGAGATCTGGTCGAGCATCGGACGCTTCTCGGTCAGAAGCGCGACTACTCTCTTGTAACGCTCTTCGACCATGGACGCGATTGTCTCGTCGATGTACTTCTGTGTCTCCTCGCTGTATTCCTTGGTCGCGAAGGGATCGGGCATCTGCTGCGGACCAGCCAAACCCGCACCGTGCTTGGTGAGGGCCACGTTCTTGAATTTTTCCGACATGCCGTAGTCGGTGATCATGCGCCGCGCGATCTCCGTGGATCGGGCGATATCGTTCGACGCGCCTGTCGAGATGGAGTGGAATACGAGCTCTTCCGCGGCGCGACCGCCGAGGAGCACATCGATCTGCCCGTACAGCTCTTCTTGGGTTACGAGGTACCGATCTTCGAGCGGCATCTGGAGCGTGTAGCCCAGGGCGCCGAACCCGCGTGGTACGATGGAGATTTTGCGCACGGGGTCCGCTCCCACGGTAAACGCCGCGGTGATCGCATGGCCTGTCTCGTGCACGGCGACAATCTGCTTCTCTTTGGGGTTGATCATCCGATTTTTCTTTTCAAGTCCCGCGACGACTTTCTCGATCGCGGCTTGGAAATCTTCTTCTTTCACACGCTTGCGGCCTGCGCGAACCGCGAGGAGCGCGGCTTCATTTACGACATTGGCAAGATCCGCGCCTACGAATCCAGGCGTGCTGCGCGCGATTTTTGAGAGATCGACCATGGGGTCCATCTTGATGGGTTTTGTGTGAATTCTCAGAATCTCTTCTCGACCGATCATGTCGGGCCTGTCGACAAGAACTTGGCGATCGAATCGCCCCGGTCGCAGGAGGGCAGGATCGAGCACATCGGGGCGGTTCGTCGCCGCGACAAGTATGAGCCCGCTCGTAGAGTCAAATCCGTCCATCTCCACAAGGAGCTGATTGAGAGTCTGCTCGCGCTCGTCATTTCCGCCCATCATCCCGCTCATGCGACTCTTGCCGAGCGCGTCGATTTCGTCGATAAAGATGATGCAGGGAGCCTTTTCGCGTGCTTGCTTGAACAGATCGCGGACGCGCGCCGCGCCGACGCCGACGAACATCTCGACGAAGTCCGCGCCGCTCATTTTAAAGAATGGAACATTTGCTTCTCCCGCAACGGCGCGCGCGAGGAGCGTCTTGCCAGTTCCAGGAGGCCCCACGAGCAGGACTCCCTTCGGAATTTTGCCGCCGATATCGGTGTACTTTTGCGGGTTCTTGAGGAAATCCACCACTTCGACGAGCTCGGCCTTTGCCTCATCGACACCAGCCACATCGCCGAATCTCGTCTTGATATCGCCCTCAGCAACCACCGTGGCCTTATTCTGACCGAAGGCGAGCACATTGGAATTCGATCCCATAAATCTGCTCATTACCGTGCGCCAGAGGAAGAACATGATCGCGAAAGGAAGAATCCAGTTCAGCAGGAGGGAGAGAATAGCGCTTCCTTCTCGAGGAGAGGCTGAGTACACGACGCCCTTCTGATCCAAGAGGGCAGTGAAGCCTGGATCATTGACGGGCACGGTTTTGTAGACAACCCCTGGTTTCGTTGTGGCGGGAAGCGGCGACGATGGCGCTGAGGACTTGAGGTCCGTGTAGCCGGTATAGTAATTGATATCAATTTCGACGCGCTTTATCTCTCCAGAGCTGATCTTGTCCTTGAATGTCGAATATGGAACCACCGTGGTGTCGCTCTTGAAGAGAAAATAATTGAAAAAGGAAACCGCGATGAGGGCGATGAGAATATACCCGAGAGAGAAGTGGAATTGAAAACCTTGCGGCATTTGCGGTCCCTTATTGGGACCTGGGGTGTTTTTATCTGATTTGTTTTGTTGATTGGGAGTCCAATTGTTCTTGCCTTTTTGTGGCATCTCTTACTCCTGAAGAACTGAGTGCGCTCAATGAGACAAACGCTCACCTCCACAATTGCGCATATATACCAGTCCCTTCTCAATATACCAATTTTACCACAAGGAGGCGACCCCATGATAGAGAACTAACATCGCGAGTGAGAGGGCGTACGCTTGACCATCCAACGCGGATTTTTTATATTTCAAAACGGTTCTTTACCACAAATCAATCACACGCATTTTTCAGGAGGACATAGCTATGAATGTAAAGCCCTTAGGGGACAGAGTTCTCATCAAAATCAAAGAGAGCGAGACGAAGACCGCGGGCGGTATCATCATCCCGCAAACCGCTCAGGAAAAGACCCAGACAGGTATTGTCGTCGCTGTAGGCACCGATACCGATGTGATCAAAGTGAAGGCTGGCGATGAGGTAATGTACGATAAATATGCCGGAACCCAGATTAAGATCGATGGAGCCGAGCATCTTATCGTGAAAATGCCCGATATTCTCGCGATTCTTGCGTGAGCTAAAAGGCTGGTATGAAAAAAGGCTGCGCGCGATGCGCAGCCTTTTTATTTTTTATGCATCTCCAACGAGAATGGAAACGATCTCTTCTGGAGATAGCGCGGACAAGAGCGCCTGGCGCTTCTCTTCGCTGCGGAACAGCATGCCCACTTCCGCGAGAAACTGCAGGTGCGGACCAGTTTTATCGATCGGCGAGAGTGTCATAATGAAGATGCGGCAACCTTTTCTGTCGAGCGCATCGAAATCGATGTCCTTCTTGGAGATTCCGACGCACGCCACGAGTTCTTTTACCGCGGTTGTCTTGCCGTGGGGAATCGCGATTCCATGCTTCATGCCCGTGCTCATGCGATTTTCGCGCTCAAACACGCTAGAGGCGGCTTCTTCTTTATCGAGCACCTTTCCGCTTTTCGCGGCGATATCCACAAGTTCCTTGATGATTTCTTCTTTATTGTTGCCCTGGAGATCGATCGTCACGAGTTCCGGTTTCAATAAATTCTTCAGATCCATATCCTTATCCTAATTTGCGCGATGTGTGCCGTCAAGTGCGCAATGATTGCAGATTTGTGCAAATTATATAAAATTTCGCGCTTTCTTGCTACTGCGTTCACCCCGGAGCTCGCCGAGAAGAGAAATAGAGAACATTATCCAGGCGGTATCGATCAAGGCAGCGCACACAGAGAGTGGCAATGCCACAGGAATAAGCAGGGATGCGCCATTTTGAAACCCTTGACCGAAGAATGTCGCGGTAAGGGCGACCATGAGAATGACATTGCTCTTAAGCCCCGCGGAACCTACCATTACCGCCACCGGAACGAGCAGCACTATAGCTGAAAATTGACCAAGGCTTGGACTATTTCTCGAGTAAGATAGAAAAATAGCGATGAATGAAGCCGCGACAATGAACGCGCTCCCGATCCTGCCCACAATGAGCACTGCCGGGAACATGAGCGCATTGCTGTCGCGCTTGACGCCAAGATTCTCAGAGAGGTGCCGCAGCGCGGTACCGGAGGAGAAGAGAAGGCTTGAAGACGCGCCCGAGGCCAGGAGAGGCCCAAGCATGCCATAAAGAATTCCGTAAGGGTTTCTCCGCCCTCCTAAAAGGCGATACATGAGTGGAAAAATACCGAAGATGAAAATGAATGTCGCCGCGAAGGATACGACTATGATACCGCGGAATTCAGCTGGAAGTCCCTCGCTTCTCAGATTCAAGAACAGATAGAGCGAAACTGGAATGAGCAGTATGCCCAGAATTTCAGTAATAAACGTATTAATAAGGTACGCGGCGCGCGAGATGACATCGAGCACCGGCAGAATAGGACGCGACATGACTGGGTCGTGGGCGAGCGCAAGGCCAAATGCGAGTGCGAACACCGCAAGCGGCAAGAACCACAGCGATGCGCCTGAAAATGTCGCGAAAATGTTGGTAGGGAAGGTCGAGCGAATGAGATCGAGCGGATCAAGCGATTGAATCGTTCCGCTCTCCGAGATGAGGGGAAGCGGTGCCGGTTTGAAAATCAACGCGATCGCGACACCAAGGAGACTCGCGACGAGGAGACTCACCAAGAAAAATAACAGAGTGCGGAGAAGAGGTTTTAAAAATTGACCTCGCTCGGACAATCTGAACGTGGAAATGGGAATGCCAGCGACAAGAGTGAAAATCAGCGCGTATGCGCCAATTTTCTGAGCGATTTCCGCGAGAAAAGATATGAACGGCGTCCCATGGAGCATGCTGGGGGGAAGGGCGATATACAGAATCGCTCCCATGATGATCCCGAACGCGTATTTCAGCCACAATTTCATAGGTGCGAAAAAGCATAGCGCGAGCGTACCACTGGGTCAATATCGAGGGGCTTCTCTCTAAAACGCGCTTCTGCCTTCCACGCCGCGAGGGCGCATAGGGCACGAACCTCACATTGACAGAACCTCGGTTTATCAGCTAATGTTCGTCTCGATCTCTTGAATTTTCGACCCAGTAGCTCAGATGGATAGAGCGGCTGCCTCCTAAGCAGCAGGTCGCCCGTTCGAATCGGGCCTGGGCCATAAAGAATTGCGATTCACAAAAAATTTTATGTATAATTTCTCTACAATGGGACAGTATTTCTTGATATGCCACCGATGAAGACGATGACACCGCCAACTTCCTCGCGGCCAACCAGAAGACGCTGAAGCCAGGCATAGTAAAGAGCATCAGCTTTGACCAAGAGAAAGAAATGGCTAAGCATGGAATCCCGGCGAAGAAGATCGGAATGAAGGTGTATTTCTGTCATCCATGTTCAAAGTGGAAAGAAGACTCGCGAAAACAACAATTTTATGATTTGGGACATTGTATGCTCCCAACGAAGTGATCGAGAAGTCGAAAAGGGTTGTAAACGTGCCGCTCGCTGAAGCCGAATACCCGGTGGAGTCTAGTTCCCGCTCCGCCAACTATTGGAATGCTCTCTATGACGATTTCAACCGGTCTCGGCTTGCGCAAACCTATCTCTTTCGACTTTTTTCTGTAGATAGAATATAAGCTTGCAGCTTAGAACGACAAGAGTTCCCACCACGATGATCGCTGGGCTGGTCGGCAGATCGAAGACGAGGGCCATCGCGAATCCCATGAGGTTGTTGAATACGCCGCACAATGATGCGAGGAGCAGCGTTGTTCTAAAATTTTTTTTAAGAGATTGTGCGGCGAGGGCGGGTAGCAGCGTCACGGCGTCGACCATGAGCGCGCCTGTGATTCGTATCCCCAACCCGATCCCCACACAGACTATCACCAGAATGCCGGTATACACCGCGGTGGCGGGGATGCCGTATGCGAACGCGGTCTCTCTGTCGAAGAGGACCGCTGAAATAGGGCGGAGAAAAAGGATGCTGGCGATTAAAATCAGGGTCGAGACGATCGCGACGAGGAGAACTTCGCCTCGCTCGAGCGCGAGCACATTTCCCCAAAAGAGGTTGAACGCTTCGATAGCTTGAATGTTGGTCTTGTAGAAGAGAATGAATACGACGCCGAGGCTGGCGGTCATAAGGAGGGCCATCGCTCCTCCGGAGTTGCTTCCCGACGCGCGTGTGCTGAGCCCTGAGACGATAAAACCGGCGGCCACCGCGAAGAGCATCGCGAAAATTATCGGATCGACTCCGACCAGTAGTCCCACAGTAGCGCCGAGCAGCGATAGATGCATCACTCCAAATCGGACGGGGATGAGTTCCAGAGAGAGTATGTAAACACCAAGCAATGGGAATGCCAATCCGCTGGCGAAGAGTGCGAGTAGCGCGCGGCTAAATGCTGGAATTGTGAAGATCTCTTTCATGTAGCAAGTCCTTCAGCTCGCGCTGTGTACTCTTTGGTATCGAGGAGTTTCGCGTTTCCTTTCTCAAAAAAGAGGACCGCGCCGCAGAGTTCCATAAGTGCGCGATCGTGGGTGACAAGGATGAGAGGGACGCCTGATGTCGCGAGGGAAACGATGAGCTCGCGAATTGCGCCTTGCCCCTCATGATCGAGAAAGGAACCGGGTTCGTCTAAAAGGTAAAGGCTTGGCTCAGCCGCCATCGCGCGCGCGATCGACACTCGCTGGAATTGTCCGCCAGAGAGGTCCTGGACAGCGCGGCTCGCGAGTTTTTCTAGTCCGCAGTAGGCGATGGCGGCATCGATAGCGTCGCGGTCAACGCCTCGGAATCGGCCAGTCACGCCGTTTCTTCCCAGCCGCCCGAAAGAGACCGCCTCCCATACACTGATTCTCAATTGCCCAGCACTTCCTTCTGGCCGATTCTGAGGGATGTAGGCGAGCTTTTTCCGAACTCCGGCGAAGTCGTGGTTTCGAGTGTCGGAGCCCAGCAGACTAAGTTCTCCATCGAGAGGAGAAAGAAGTCCGAGGCAGGTTTTAAGAAGGGTCGTTTTTCCCGCTCCATTTGGGCCAACAAAACCGAGGACTCTCGTGCGCGTAAGCTCTGTTGAAAAATCGAGATTGATACCGCGCACAATCGGTTCGGATCTTCGGTATCCAATCGCGAGATTTCCGGCGCGCAGGATAGAATGATTATCTTGCGCGGGACCCTTTGTTTTGGATGGAGTCATTGCTATTTCTGGATTTGCCGCAGAATAGCGTTCACATTGTACTGGAATACATCTTCGATAGTGCGCGTTCCGTCCTTTCCAGGGAAGTTGATAAGGACGATATAGGGAACGCTGAGACTCTCCGCTAA
>JAKALZ010000104.1:4610-6703 GCA_021813065.1 bacterium | reverse complement strand
CCCGCATTGCGGATTTTTTACTCTTGCACCTCGATATTGTCGGTGTCTACCGCGGAAGCACTCTCTTCGCTCGCGGCTTCGGCATCGACCGCGCCCTTAGAGCCGCCCTGTTCGACGGCAGCACTCTCGTCAGCCTCGGGCTTCTCTGTTCCATTCTCTTCAGCAGCGGTCATTTCATTGTCCGACTGTCCAGCCCCATCGGCTTCCTCGCCCTCGAACTCATGATTCCCAGACTGATCAGTCTGAGCCACTGGAGCGGCCGGGGTTGCCGGTGCAGTCGCCGTGGTCGCGGGCGAACCAGCCGCAGGAACCTGCTTTGAACTTCCCTGCGCAGCCGACTGGGCAGATACGCCAAAAAGCGCCAGAAGTCCGACCATACTCGCGAGAACCGCAATTTTAACCTTTTTCATAATGACCTCCTCGTCATTGATGTGTGGCACGGTGTCTCCGTGTCTGTGAGAGAATCTAGCTTGGTCACATGAAGGCGCCATGAAAGGAAATTAAGTTTTTTCTCATGGTTCTTCCGGTAGTGCTTCCAACCTTGTGCGAGTGAAGGCTGGGAACTTGCATGAATTCCTTTCACCCACAGCGATTCGTGTGTCTCGTATTAATTACGCACCTGCAAAGTCTGGAATGTACTCAACTGACACTTTGCCCGGAGTCTTCCATGTTTTCTCCCATGTCCGCCGCATCATACGAGAAAGTGTACAGTGGCTCATAAAGATCCTCCTTCCTTCTGTGAGCGCCCGTCCAATCCGCGCCGCGAGCTCTCCAGGAATCCCTGCAGCCTCCGCATGCGTCCGAGGCTCGCCACCCCGCTTCTGGCAACGAATCCTAAATGCTTTGCGGTAGTTGTGATACGCCAAATAAATACTCAGACGTAACATGCCGGCAGCCACATTGCGATTAAAACACATACTCTCACGATGGTGAGCGGCAAGATCCTTCCTGATTTGTCGATCGATATAGTTGGATGAAAACAGAGGATTATTGACAGTTCGCGGCAATTTCGACCAAATCCTCCAATGGACACATCGATGCGTTTCTGTTTGCAAACGAAACGCCGACAGTTGCCGCAACACCTGCTGATACGCGGGCTTTTCATCGGTGATAAGCACGAAAGGATGCACCAGCGTGGGAGGCTGGAGTTCGAGTGCGTATGCCACTGTCTCATAAAATGACCGACTGAGTGCCCCGCGTTCTAATGTGCATTGTCGATAGAGCACAGATGCTCGCTGCTTCTGATGCGCTGTCATGGTGCCAGATCTCTTACGTGTCGCATGACTAAAATCAAGCACAAACTGCGAATGTGCGGTGATCGCAATAGGAATTTCGCTGGGGAAATACTGAGATTCATCAAAAGACACAAAACCATCGATGCAGATATCATCAAAACCCCTTCGACACGCAAGCGCGTGACTGTGAAGCCCAAGTGCCTGACGCCCAAGCCGATCGAGCCGATTCGATATGAGCCGTAACGATACCCCCAGATTTCTGCTTATGGCCCGCAAGCTTTCTCCGCTCACTAGCCTTCCAACAACATCAGAGAGGACGATCGGCCGCTTCACGTAATACGCAAGCGAAAATGTTTGTCTCGAAAAAGTCATAGTACAGCGCTTACACTGATAGCGTTGAATCTTCCCGAATGCTTTCGTACGATAGAATCCCTTTGGTCGCAGCCATGCATAGTCGGGCGCTTTCTTGTGCCATTGGCACGTCGGATTAGGACAAAAAGGAAAAAGATACATACGTGTCCACCTCCCATTCACTCATTGTGTTTCCTATGAGATGTAGACTCATAAAACATCTTCCTCACTTCAACTTCAGCACAAGGTTGGAAGCACTAATGAGAAAATACTTAATCTTTTCTTAAAGTCCTCTCATGCGCCGCGAGTATCTTCGTCCTCGGCGCGCCGTGAGCGGCACGATATCTCTATCTCTTAATAAGGCAGGAACATCATGAGAATCCGAAAATGTCTTCCAGTATTGCTTGGGCTGGCGGTGCTTTTTTCTCTCTCAGCACAGAATTCCATGACAGTAGCAAACGGAGCCGGCGGTACGGCGGCTACTGAAAAACCAGCGCCGATCGTTCG
>JAKALZ010000104.1:0-4600 GCA_021813065.1 bacterium | reverse complement strand
TACCTGACAATCAAGCCTTTATCACCTATAAAGCGCAGGATTTGCGCTATTCGATAAAGGTGCCCGAGGGCTGGGCCACCACGAGTCAAAGCGGCGATGTGAAAATGACCAACACGTATAGCGGAATACAAATACAGATACGAACTTTCAAGGAACCTCTCAGTATTCAATCGGCGCAGTCGGTGCTGATTCCCGAGCTGATCAAAACAGGTCGAGCGGTCAGCGTAAAAAACATCAATCAGATCAAGCGAAACGCCGGCATCTCGATCGCGGTGAAATTTGAATCCAATTCAGATCCGAATTCTGTCACTGGCAAGCAAATCCGCCTCGAAGGCGAAACCTACTATTTCGCGGACGGCAAGGGCCGGCTCGCGGTGCTCACCCTCTGGGCCCCTTATGGCGCTGACAATGCCGATCAGTGGAATCTCATCTCCGACAGTTTTAGGTGGCTCTAAATGAACGGCAAAAATGTGCTCGAGGCAGTGGATCTATACAAGTTCTATCATGCCTCTGATGAAGAGACACTCGCGCTGCGAGGGGTAAATCTCATTGTTCCAAGAGGCCAGATCATCGCGCTCAAAGGACCTTCCGGAAGCGGAAAATCGACCTTTCTGAGCTGCGTATCGGGCATCATCGAGCCAGATGGCGGATATGTGAAGGTGAGCGGAATACGCATTACACGAAAATCGGACGCAAGACGGGCAGCCATACGCGCCGCGAAGATGGGCATCATGCTGCAGTCCGACGGCCTTTTCGACCAGCTGACGGTGCGCGAGAACCTCATTATGAAGATGTGGCTTGCGGGCAATGTCGAACTCAATCGAATTCCAGCAATGGCCGATGCGCTTGGAATAAGCGGTCTTCTGCGCTCGCTTCCTTCGCGGATATCGGGAGGTGAGGCATCGAGAGCGGCGCTCGCGCTCGCGCTGATCACCAATCCCGATATTCTCATCGCCGATGAACCTACCGGCGAAGTCGATGCCGAAACGGAGAAGCAGCTGATCGATCTCTTCGAGGCGTACAGAAAACAGGGTGGAACGGCGCTCATCGCCACCCATAGCGACTCGCTGGCAAGAATCGCGGATCGAATCGTCCATTTGAGAGACGGGAGGATTATCGATGAACTCTGACATATATGTCGACGCCGACAATATCGGCTATGCCTTTTTTTCAACCACGAGGCCGGTCTATGCGGTCAAAGCCGCATCGTGCGCGGTGAAGGCTGGCGACAGAATCGCCATCATGGGACCTTCGGGAAGCGGTAAATCCACGCTCCTCCACCTGATGGCCGCTCTCATCCAGCCAGTCTCAGGGAACATTCGATGGCCGACACTCGGCGAACGCGAGCGGCTTAGGCCCGCAAAAATCGGATTCCTTCCGCAGCAGGAGAGCCTCGTAGAATCGCTCAATGTAATGGAAAACATTGAGCTGCCGCTGCTGTTCACCGGCTCTGACGGCGCGAGCGCGAGCCGCGCGGCCGCTGAGCTCATGGAACGGATCGGATTGAGCGAAATCGGCGAGAAGCTCCCTTCGGAACTGTCAGGCGGACAGATGAAGCGGGTCGCCTTCGCGCGTGCGCTTGTCGCGAAACCGCCCCTCATTTTGGCGGACGAGCCAACGGGACAGTTGGATCACGCGACAGCCCAGCACTTTTTGAGCGTGATTTTCGATTATATCGATACTTCTCGAACCGCGCTCGTGATTACGACGCACGACAAGGAAGTAGCGGATCAATGTGAGACAGTATGGACTATGGACCATGGCACTCTCTCCACAGGAGCAAAATGATGCTATATACATGGCTGCGTGCTACGTTCGCGAAGAGACGCGGAAGGATGCTGGGCGGGATGGCGGGCATCGCCATCACGATTGCCCTGCTTGCTTCGATCGGATCATTCATTACCTATAGCGGCGCCGCGATGACCGCCCGTGCGATCAAGGGGGTACCCGTCGATTGGCAACTCCAGCCGATGGCCGGGGCTTCGGAGCCCGCGCTCAGAGCGGCTTTGGCGCAGACTACCGCGCTGGGTGCCTTTGAAACAGTGGGATACGCAGACGTCGCGGGGCTTAGCGCGCGCACGGGAGCGTCTGTGCAGCAGACCGGAGCCGGTAAGGTTGTTGGCCTGAGCGATACCTATCTCTCCAATTTCCCGCTCGAGCAGCGAAATCTCGTGGGCGCGCCATCCGGCGTGCGTATTACGCAACAAGCGGCGGCAAACCTCCATGTACAGCCCGGCGATACCGTCAGCATTCAGCGCGTTGGCCTTCCCCCGGTCGATGTGAAAATCGATGGCGTGGTGGATATGCCGTATGCGGATTCATTCTTTCAAGCCATAGGCATGCCGGCACATGCCGCACCCCAGGCTCCGCCCGACAATGTACTCATTCTCCCAGAAACGCAGTGGCACAGTTTCTTCGATCCCCAAGCCGCGCTTCGGCCCGATACGGTGAAAACGCAGTACCACGCGCGCATCTCCCACGAGTTTCCCGCCGATCCCCAGGCGGCCTATATTGCCGTGCAGAGGCTCGCGAATAATCTTGAAGCGAGAATCGCGGGAAGCGCGCTCGTAGGGAACAATCTCGCCGCGCGACTCGACGCCGTGCGCGCCGACGCGCTCTACGCAAAAGTGCTGTTCCTCTTTCTCGGCCTGCCGGGCGCCATTCTGGCGATCCTGCTGGTGCTGTTCATATCGGCGTCCGGAGAAGCGCACCGAAGGCAGGAGCAAGACTTGTTGCGCATTCACGGAGCGCCGACAGCGCGAATCATCCACCTCCAATCACTGGAAGCCTGGGGAATCGGCGCTGGAGGGGTACTGCTTGGCATTCTGTTCTCGTTCCTGGTTGAAAGCCTGCTTATTCCCATCAACGCCGCGACCTCCGGGCTAATCGCGGCGTGGATACTGTTCGCCTCGCTGGCGGGTATCGTGCTCGCGTTGACCGCGGTTATCATTCCTTCGCTAAGAACGCTGAAAAACAGCCAACAATTCGTGGCAAAAGACGAACACGCATTCATTAAGCCGCTGTGGCAGAGAATATACCTCGACGTCATCTTTCTTGCCATTTCGGCGATTGAGTTCTGGCGAACCGCGAGCACGGGATATTCTGTGGTAATGGCACCCGAGGGCATCGCTTCGGTAACCGTGCACTACGAGTCGTTCTTGGGACCGCTCTTTCTCTGGATCGGCGGCGTGCTGCTTGCGATGCGGCTCTCAGACATTGTAATCGCGAAAAAAACCAGCTTGACCGCGCGAATGCTGAGACCAAGCGCCGGCAGCCTCGCGCCCGTCGTCGCGGCGTCACTTTCGAGGGACCGAAAATTCGTGACACGGGGAATACTGCTCGTCGCACTGGCGCTGTCGTTTGCCATTTCGACCTCGATTTTCAACACCACCTACAATCAGCAAGCGAGAGTCGACGCAGAGCTGACGAATGGATCGGATGTGACGGCAACAGCTCTTGTACCGTTCAGCGCCAATGATCCTCGGCTCCAGAAAGTCGCCACGCTGACGGACGTCGCGGGCAGCCAGCTCATGCAGCACCGCTTTGCCTATGTCGGCAAAGACCTGCAGGATCTATACGGTATCGATCCTTCGAACATCCAGAAGGCTACAAACATTTCCAATGCCTTCTTTGCGAACCACGACGCGCGCGCCACACTGGCAGTCTTGCGGACCCAGAAAGACGGTATTCTCATCTCGGAGGAAACCAAGAACGATTTCCAGCTGAACACCGGCGATCTCATCAATTTGAGGGTGCAAGATGCTACGGATCACGCGTATCACGAAGTGCCATTTCACGTGGTCGGCGTAGTGCGGGAATTCCCAACGGCACCCAAGGATTCATTCTTTGTCGCGAATGCCGAATACATCGCGGCGGTCACGCACAACCCGACCTACGAACTGCTGCTGCTCCGCGCAAAGGGGAATCCGGCGCGCCTCGCCTCGGAAGTGAGCGGTATTCTCGGCTCCAATTCGGTCAAAATAAGCGAGATTGGCGCGGTGCAAAAAACCATCAGCTCGGGCATCACTTCCGTCGATTTGCGGGGACTTACCAGCCTCGAACTGACGTTCGCGATCATTCTCCTCGCAAGCTCGATCGGGCTCGTGCTCGCGCTGGGGCTCTCGGAGCGACGCAGGAACTTCGCGATCATGAAGATGATCGGCGGCGATAAAAAAGAACTCAACGCGTTCATCCACAGCGAGACTGCCGCGATTTTCTTTGGCGGTCTTGTGGGAGGAAGCATACTGGGCATCGGCATAGCTGGAATGTTGGTCAAGGTGCTGACGGGAATCTTCGATCCGCCGCCAGAGATGCTCGCATTCCCCTGGGGATATCTCGCCATACTCTTAGGTACCGGGATCGTCGCGGCGGCGGCGGCGGCGAAACTCATGAGTTACCTGGCGCGACAATCAATCGTGGAGGAAATGCGAAGCAAGGCATAGGGAGCTGCGGTGCGCGAGCGGGATATGCACAGGTGGGATGTCGCCCCCAGCTTGCGCGCCGCACCCTAAGCAAAGTACAAATACTGCATCCGCAGGAGGCATGCTCATGCTTTATATCCAGTCTATCATCCTCGGCATCGTGCAAGGTCTCGCCGAGT
>JAKALZ010000103.1 GCA_021813065.1 bacterium | reverse complement strand
GATCTAAAGTGCTCACATTGTTGAATCCGTGGTCGTGGACGCCTCGGTGGGTGAGGTGCGCTGGCATTTTTTCGACAATCATGCGCTCGGCGTACTCGATCAGGTCAGTTTCGCCGAGAACCCCTCCGACAATGAGCGGAATCCCAAACTGAAAGCCCTGAGTCCACTCCGTCCAACCCCGGGAAGCGTAACTGCCTCGGACGGTGAAGACAGGAGCTCCATCTCCCGCCATCCACCTCCGCGCGAGCAGCCGTGATTTTTCTCCCGCGAGTGGAATTATTTTCAGCACACGCGTGCCAAGTGAACGCAGGTCGATCTGTGTGGCAACTCTCATGCCGCGCTCTCCCGTTATTTATAGTCTCGAGATGTGAAATCCACCGTCTAAGTGGATCACTGACCCTGAGGCGAAATCATAATCCCCCGCCATAATCGCGCGCACAGATCGTCCTACATCCTCAGGGGTTCCCCATCGCCGCGCGGGCACGAGCCCCTGAGCGATGAGCATCTGATACTTTTCCTCCACACCTTTTGTCATATCAGTCTTCATGATGCCCGGACGGATCTCCACCACCACCCCACCCTCAGGCGCAAGCCTCGCGGCCCAGAGCGAGGTGGCCATCGAGAGCGCCGACTTCGACATGCAATACTCACCTCTGTTAAGCGATACTGTCTCCGAGGAGATCGAAGTAATGAATACGATGCGCCGGCCGCTCAGGGGCAGAGAAGGCTCTCGCGCGATACTCGATTTTGAGCTGAATGTTTGGCTCTCCTCAATCCACCGCCTCACCACGAGCTGCGTGAGAAAGTAAGGTCCTTCGGCATTTGTCCGCATGACTTCTTCGTACGATTCGATGGTGGTATCGAGAATATCGGCTCTCGTACGAGGGGCAATGCCCGCGTTGTTGACCAACCCTTCTACCGAGGAGCACTCCTTAAAAATCTCAGCTACACCTCGGGCGCGGGATTCGGCACATGAGATGTCGATTTGAAAGGCCTTGAACCGCTGGCGCTCCGAAACGCGCTTCGATTCGCACAGCTTCAGCGTATGTTCCGCCTCATCGCGGTTTTTTCCAAATACCGCCGCGACTGAAAATCCGCTCGACGCAAGTTCGACGGCGATGCCCCGCCCAAGACCCCTGCTCCCTCCCGTCACCACTATGGTCGGTGGTGAACTCTCTTTAAGTTGATCGTGGAGAATCATGCGCCAAAGTATGCGGTGTCAGGATTGCGGCGTCAATGCTAAAAATTCATGCTTGACTTCTCTAAAAAGTGCCACCTATACTCGTTTTGTCAGGAATTATAATTCATCAAGGAGGCTATCATGAAGAAATCACTGTATCTGGCCTTCGCTCTTGTGCTGCTGTTCGCCACGGCAGCGCAGGGAGCGTTCGCCCAGGCAACGTGGAAACCGGTAAAACCCATCACCATTATCGTGCCATGGGGCGCCGGCGGATCCACCGACCAGGTAACGAGAGTCGCCGCCGCGGAACTTGAGACCGCGCTTGGCCAGAAGATCGTCATAGTCAACCAGCCCGGCGCCTCGGGTTCAGTAGGCACGAAGAGCGTGCTCGACGCGAAGCGCGATGGCTACACCTGGTCTGCCGGCGCCGCCGCGGATCTCGCGACCTACAAGGTACAGGGCATGCTCGACACCGACATCCGCAAGGACTGGGAAATCTTCCTCAGTGTCGCGAACGTCATGGTCGTCTCCGTGAACGCCGAAACACCGTATAAGACATTCAGCGATCTGCTCGCCGCGTTCAAAGCGAAACCTGGCAAGATCACTGTGGCCACCGCGGGGCAGAGCTCTGCAGGCCATATCGGCATCGAACTCATCCGGAAGTACACTGGCATCGACTACAAGCATGTAACCTACGACGGCGGCAACCCCGCGGTAATCGCCTGCGTGTCTGGCGAGACCGAAGTCACCACCCAGCTTGCGGTCGAAGAGGCCGACATGATCCGCGCCAAAAGGATCCGCCCTCTCGCGGTACTCTCTGACAAACCACTCAACCTTCAGGGGTTTGGCGAGATTCCGCCTATCACGAACTGGATCAAAGACTTCAAGACCGGCCCGAACTACTTCGGCATCTTCATTCCGAAGGGCGTGCCGCAGGAAGTGATCGACACCGTATCGAAGGCGTGGAAGGACGTGATTTTCAATTCTGCGAAGCTGAAAGAGTACGCCCTCTCCCGTGGTGCTGTGTTCGATCCATCGTACGGCCAGGATGCGCAGGATCGCGCGTTCTCCTACTACCAGCCAGTCGCGTGGCTCTACTACGAAGCCGGCAAAGCGAAAATATCGCCCGACACCGTGGGAATTCCAAAACCTTGAGTGTGTGATCGGTTGAGCATGCGTGAAAGGCGCAGCATTGTGCTGCGCCTTTCTTGCATGACGCGCTTTTCTTGCAACAGACGCAGTATTCATGTTTCACAGCAGCGTTCGATAGGAGATGTCAATAATGACTGACAATAAAATGAATAAGGCTGATTTTTATACTTCTATCGTTTTAATCACGTTAAGTATAGGTATTATCGTTATTTCGCTCAGAATGCCTTCAATGGTCAGCAAGAATGAGAGCATGTGGTCGAACCCTGGCGTCGTGCCAATATTCATCGGATTTGCGCTCTTAATGCTTTCTGGCTCGATGTTCGTGCGTGCCATCATGCACGGCGTGCTTCGGCCAAGCGATAATCAACATACTGAGGGACCTGCCTCGGATATCACGCCCATTTCTGATACACAAAAAAAATTGCCTGTTCCGATGAAGAGAATGCTCATCACTACGGCTATCTGCATAGGCTACGCTTTCTTGCTCGGCACATTATGGTTTCCGCTCGTCACTTTTCTCTTTGTGTTTGTCTTTATTTCTGTATTCGAATTTGATTCTGCCAAGAAAGTATTACAACAATGGAAGACTTTCTTGTGGGCGGCAGTGATTGGCATAGGCACATCAGCCGCGGTGACTATCGTGTTTCAATACCTCTTCCTTGTAAACCTACCATGAGGAGCTCACCATGTTTGAAGGCTTGAATATGTTTGGCACGGCGATACTCTCGTTTCTCAATTTTAAAATACTGTTCAACGCGGTGTGGGCTACAGAACTCGGTATCATTATCGGCATGCTTCCTGGGCTCACCGCGACGATGGGTGTCGCGCTCCTTACAACCCTGACATTCAAAATGCAGGCGAATGACGCGATTCTCATTCTCATCTGTATGTACATAGGCGCGATCTACGGCGGAAGCCGCAGCGCGATTCTTCTCAACATTCCTGGAACGCCCGCGAACGCCGCTACTACTCTCGACGGCTATCCGCTCGCGCTTCAGGGCAAGGCGGGCAAAGCCATTGGTATTGCCACAACGGGTTCATTTCTTGGATCGCTGATTGGAATGTTCGCAATGCTCATCTTTACCCCCCTCATTGGAAGCATCGCCCTCAAGTTTCAATCGTACGAATTTGTGTGGTTCTCAATTTTCGGCATCATCATCTGTGGCAACCTTACCGCGCCTAAAGATCCTCTCAAGGGTTGGATTTCAGGATTCATCGGGCTCTTTGTGTCGATGATCGGTATGGAGGGGATCCACGCGTACACTCGCTTTTCATTTGGAAGCACGGAACTCGCGGGGGGAATTTCGTTGATACCCGCGATGGTGGGAACCTTCGGCTTCGCTGAGATTATCTCTGTCATGCGCTATCAGAAATTTGATGTCGTTAAGGCTAAAATCGACAGAGTCATTCCGAAGCCATCTGAAGTTTTTAAGTATTGGAAGACCATAATCCGATCGGGCATTATCGGGACCTTGATCGGGGCAATCCCCGGCGTGGGCGAAGACATCGCTGCGTGGGTATCGTACGACTTTGCCAAGCGTGGCGCGAAACCCGCGGACAGGGAGATGTTTGGCAAAGGTTCCATTGAGGGGCTTATGGCCTCCGAGACTGGCAATAACGCGTGTGTACCTGGCGCGATCATCCCTGTGCTGACGCTCGCGATTCCCGGCTCTGCGCCCGCGGCGGTGCTGCTTGGAGCGATGCTCATCCACGGGATACGGCCTGGGCCGCTCATTATGGTCGAATTTCCCTCGTTCATCTATGAAACCGTTGCGATGGTGTTAATCGCTACGGTGATGATGTTCATTCTCGGTCTCACTATGGTAAAACCACTCGTCAAGATTCTCCAGGTACCTCGGCAAAAATTGATGCCGATCGTATTTACCCTCTGCGTTATTGGGTCTTTCGCGATTCAATCGCGACTCTTTGACGTACGAGTGATGGTTGTGTTTGGCATTCTCGGTTTTATCCTACGCGAGATGGAGTATCCCATGGCGCCGCTCGTCCTCGGCATTATTCTGGGCGACATTCTCGACAAGAATCTGCGAAGGGCACTCATTCTATCAAACGGAAGCCTAACACCATTCTTTACGCGACCGATAAGCCTCATTCTCTTCTCGCTGACGATGCTGATCGTGCTCAGTCGCGCAAAGTGGATAAAGACTATCATCGCCAGTATCAGAAAAAAGAATGCGTGAACATTCGCCTCATGTTACGAAAGCCACTCAGCGAGGTGCGTGCGCACTCACTCATGCTTATGAGAGCCATTCAGCGAGGTGCTCGCGCACAAAGGCGTCATCGCTGAGCTCCGGGTACGCGGAAGAGATCCTGTCGATCTCTTCTGCTTGTCCCGCTGAAAGCGTTTCGCCGGGATCGAGACACCAGATGCCTTCGAGGAGGCCCTGTCGCCTCAGTATTTCGTGAATGCCGGGTATGCAGCCTGCGAACGAGTTGGCAGCATCAAAAATCGCCGCGTTCGCGTCGGTGAGCGCCTGCGCGAGCGAGAGCATGTTCGCGGGTATCGCGCTACCCGATTCTGTAAGGGCGCGCAGCTCCGCGTGCAACTCTACCGCTTTCTTTGTCCACACGCTCCACTGCCCCAAGAGCCCTCCTCGGAAACGAATCGTTTTCTCTCCGCTCGACGTGTCCCTAATTACAAAAGGCGTGATCAGATCGAGAACAATGTGATCGTCATTCCCTGTGTAGAGCGTCACTTCGGTTTCGCGTCCTGAATCCGCGAGTGCCCGAATCACGTCGAGCGTCTGATAGCGGTTGAATGGCGCGATTTTTATGGCGATGACATTGTCTACTTCGAGGAAAGCTCTCCAAAATTCGTAGGACAAGACCCTTCCGCCCACGGCAGGCTGGAGATAAAAGCCCACGAGAGGAATGATATCAGCGATCCACATCGCGTGGGCGATAAGATGCTCGATCGATTCATGCTTCATGGCGGCCAAGCTCAGGAGACCGGCGTGATATCCGTGCAGATTTAAAAATTCAGCTTCACGGATTGCCTGGTCTGTATCGCCGCAGATACCGCCTATTTTGATGATGGGCGCGCCCCCGCGCGCGGACCACGCGTCGATCTCCTGCGAGACGAACATCATGACAGGCTTGAAAAGATTGTGCTCGCGGATCGAAAATTGGGTGGTGTGGACGCCCGCCGCGATGCCACCCGAGCCCGCGTCGAGGTAATAGCGTATGAGGGCGCGTTGGTGGCGCTCGTCAAAGCGTCGATTTTTATCGAGAGCGAGGGGGATCGCGGGAATCACGGTGCCAGCGCGCAGCGCGCTCGCCTGAGCTTCGGGCAGTAATGAGGACATGGGTCACCTCCTTGGCCTATTCATCAGAACTGGCCATCGGTCGACTGAAAGTGTGTTGGTTTGTTGAGCGAGCTTCCACCATGCGCGATCCACTCCGCCGTGAGCCTGAGCATTGTGGAGAGCGCGACACTCGGATAACCAAAATGGCTGAAAGAGAGAGCCGCGTTGCAAAGATATCCGGGGCTCGCGGCTCGATCTTGGCCATCAAGCATGGCTCGCTTTCCAAACGCGCCCGCGAAATACTTGGCCACTTCCGCGGTTGCCACGGTTTCGGGGCCTGAAATGTTCAGGACACAGGGCGGAAAAGCGCAGAGCTGTATCGAAAGAAGCGCCCGTTCGATGACATCGCCCTGCCAGATGCAGTTGAAGTTGCGCACCGCGATGTCAACAGGTTGCTCTTCCCAGACTCTCCTGGCGATGTCGTGGAGCACGCCGTACCTGAGATCGATCGCGTAATTCAACCTGAACAGGGTTATCGGCGTGCCCGTGGTCTTGCTGAAATGCTCGAATATTCGCTCGCGCGCGAGCGCGGATTGGGCATACTCTCCAATCGGGGCTGGCGCGCATGCCTCATCGCAGCCGCCGCTCTCCGCGAGCGCGAGAGGATATACGCAACCTGTCGAAAAGACGACAGTGCGGGCGTCTGAGTAACGCTTCGCGGCGTTGACGGGAGCGACAGCATTCATCGCCCAGGTACGCGAAGCGTCCTCCGAGGTTCCAAACTTCTTGCCAGCCATAAAGATGACTGCGTCAGCGTCTGGAAGCGCGCGGACTTCCTCCTCGTCCAGGAGATCGCATACGATGGTGCGGACACCGGATGCTTCAAGCTTCGCGCGCGCCGCAGCATCGGAAAAGCGCGAAACGCCGATGACCTCAGTGCCACAGCCAGCGCTCTTCACCGCGGATGCCGCCGCGATCCCAAGAGTCACACCGATTTTGCCGCCTATGCCGAGAATGGCGAGTCGGCGAATGCGCGCTTCCTGGAAAAAAGCGATAAGTCGGTCGCTCGGCGTTCCCAGCAGCGCGTCAAGTTCCCCGTCGCTCTGAGGACACAAAATAGT
>JAKALZ010000102.1 GCA_021813065.1 bacterium | reverse complement strand
CCAAATTCAAAGAGCTGACCGAAAAATATACAAATGGCGAAGTCAAAGTGACCATTTTCCCGAACGCGGTGCTCGGCGATGAGCGCACGCTTCTCGAGCGCATGAAGATGGGTATCGTCGACGCGGCGATCATCACGAACGGCCCCTTCGTCAATTTTATCCCCCAGTTTGGCGTTATCGATCTTCCCTTCCTCTTCAGGAGTCCCGAACACGCGTACGCGGTGCTCGACGGAGCGGTCGGCGACCAGCTCTTCGCCATGGCTGAAAAGCAGGGGTGGAAGGGCCTTGCCTGGGCCGAGCGAGGATTCAGGAACCTCACCAACAGCAAGCACCCCGTCAATTCGCCCGAGGACATCAAAGGCCTCAAGATCAGGGTTATGCAGAACGAGATCTATGTCGACTCCTTCAAAGCGCTCGGCGCGAACGCGGTGCCGATGGCCTGGACCGAGGCCCTCACCGCGCTCCAGCAGCACACCATCGATGGTCAGGAGAACCCGCTCAACGTCATCGTGTCCTTCAAGCTGTACGAGAGCCAAAAGTACATGACGATCACGCGCCACGCGTATGCTCCCGCGCCGATCATGATGAGCATGATGACCTGGAAGAAACTCAGCGCGTCGCAGCAGCAGGCTGTGCTTAAAGCAGCAAAGGAAGCCGCTCAGTTCGAGCGCGACTATGATAACTCGAACGAGGCCGGCTGGCTCAAGGAGCTCGCATCCAAGGGAATGCAGATTTCCACGCCAGATCTCAAGCCATTCCTCGCAGCCGTGAAGCCCGTGTACGACAAATACGCCGCGCAGTTCGGCCAGGACCTCATCAATCAAATTCTGAACACGAAGTGAGGAGATGACAATGTCCTCAAATGAAGCGGGCAGGTCTCGCATACACTTGCTCCATTCGCTGAGCGACCGGGTCAATACGATCACCGAGGCGGCGCTTTTTGTCACCATTGTCGCCATGGTGATCATCACGCTTTTGCAGGTCGTGTTTAGATTCTTTTTCGAGGCGCTCTCCTGGTCGGAGGAGCTGTCCTGCTTTCTGCTCGTGCTCGCGAGCCTCTTGGGCGCCGTGGTTGCCTTCAAGCGGGGCTCGCACATCGCCGTCAGGTTCATTCTGGACAAGCTTCCGCCAGTGCCTCAAAAGGCCCTCCAGACGATCATTTCGCTCTTGGGCATCGGGTTCTTCGCCGTGGTGGCATACTACGGCGCGATACTGATGGGCACAGAAGCCAGTCAGAAATCGCCCGCGCTGTCGCTCTCGATGCGGTGGGTTTACTTAATGTATCCGGTCACCGCGGGAGTGATCATCCTCCACTTTGTGGACTCGATCGCGCGCACATGGGAGAACAATTGATATGGGATACCTGATTTTTGGTGCCTTCTTTCTGTTTCTTATCATCGGCGTGCCCATCGGTCTCTCCATTGGGCTCGCGGCGATGGTGGCATTTCTTAAGGCGGGCATTCCGCTTCAGCTTGTGCCGCAGACAATGTTCGAGGGGAATAATTCCTTCTCGCTAGTCGCCGTGCCCTTCTTTATTCTGGCGGGCGATCTCCTTGCCCACGGCGGCATTTCCGAGCGCATTGTCGCTTTCGCGGAGGCGGGGCTTGGACGAATACGGGGCGGTCTCTCGATCGTTTCGGTACTCGCGTCGATGTTCATCGCGGCGATCTCCGGGTCGGGAGCCGCGACGACCGCCGCAGTAGGCGCCTCACTGCTCCCCGAGCTCAAAGAGCGAAAGTACGATGTCGACTTTTCAGCCGCGCTCATCGCGTCGGCAGGCACGATCGGCGTCGTCATACCGCCCTCCGTGCCGATGGTGCTCTACGCGGTCATTGCCGGAGAATCCGTCGCCAAGCTCTTTTTGGGCGGTTTCATCCCTGGCATCCTCATGGGCCTGGGGCTCATTTTCTGGGCCATGTACATCGCCAAAAAGCGCCAGTACCCAGCGGGCAGAAAATATACACCAAAGGAAGTGCTGCGGAAGTTCGTGTCGGCGATCTGGGGGCTCATGGCTCCCGTACTCATCCTCGGAGGCATCTTCTCTGGCATCTTCACACCGTCGGAAGCAGCGGGCATCGCGGTAATCTACACGGTGCTCGTCGCCGTGTTCGTCTACAAAGCCCTCGATTTTAAAAAATTCTACAAGCTCGTCGTGGGTTCGGGTGTCACCTCGGCGCTCATCATGTTCATCATCGCCACGTCGAAGGTCTTCGGCTGGGGGCTCGCGTTCTACCAGATCCCTCAGTCGATCGCCGGAGCCATGCTCGGCGTGACGCACAATAGCACTTTTCTTGTGTACTTCATCATCGATATCATCATCCTCATCGCGGGGATGTTCATGGAGACAGCCTCAGCCCTCATTATTTTGACGCCGATATTCCTTCCCGCGATCGCCGGTGTCGGCGGAAACCTCGTGCACTTCGGCGTGGTGCTCACCGTAGGTCTCGCCATTGGCATGGCGACGCCGCCCGTCGCGATCGATATCTATGTGGCCAGCGCGATCACTGGTCTCCCTATGGGGAAAATCACAAAACCGATCATCCCCATGGTGCTCATCTTGACTGTGGTATTTCTTATTATCACCTTCGTGCCCCAGCTCGTGTTGTTCATCCCGGGGCTATAATGACGGGGCGCGCGCAGCGCCCTCTCAAAGCCGATCAGCCGGCACCGCGCCGCCGATCGACGATCCAACAAGGAGGATACTCCATGAAGAGCGATAACGCAAAAAAAGGCCTTGAGCGCGCCCCGCACCGGTCGCTACTCAAAGCTGCCGGCTACACCGACTGGGAAATCGACCGCCCATGGGTCGGTGTCGCCAACGCCTTCAATCAGATCATTCCCGGCCACGTTCATCTCAGGCGGATCACCGAGGCGGTAAAAGCCGGCATCTACGCCGCGGGCGGCTTGCCCATCGAGTTTCCCACGATCGGCGTCTGCGATGGCATCGCGATGAACCACGAGGGCATGAAATTCTCACTTCCCTCGCGCGAGCTTATCATGGATTCGATCGAAGTGATGGCGCGCGGCCACGCCTTCGACGCGCTCGTGCTTGTCACGAATTGCGATAAGATCATCCCGGGCATGGCGATGGCGGCCGCGAAGCTGAACCTGCCCTCCATCGTCGTCTCAGGCGGGCCCATGCTCGCGGGCAATCTCGGCGGGAAAGACGTCGATCTCAACACGGTCTTTGAGACCGTGGGCAAGCGCATCGCGGGCAAGGCCAGCGACGAGGAGCTGCTCGAAGTCGAGAACGCCGCGTGTCCGGGCTGCGGTTCCTGCGCCGGCATGTTCACCGCCAACACCATGAACTGCATGATGGAGGCGCTCGGCCTTGGGCTGCCCGGCAACGGCACGATTCCCGCCGTGTACGCCGAACGCGACCGCCTCGCGAAGGACGCCGGCCGCGCCATCATGGCCCTCGTCGAAAAAAACATCCGCCCGCGCGATATTCTCACGCGAGAAGCCTTCGAAAACGCGGTGGCCGTGGACCTCGCGCTCGGCGGTTCCACCAACACGACGCTCCATCTGCCCGCCATCGCCTGGGCCGCCGGGCTCGACCTAGATCTCCAGCTCTTCAACGAAATCGGCACGAAAGTGCCCCACATTTGCAGCATGTCGCCCGGCGGCGCGCACCACATTCAGGATCTGTACCGCGCGGGCGGCGTGCAGGCCGTCATGAAGCGCCTAGCAGAGAAGGGCCTCATCCACGAGGACTGTGGTACGGTCACCGGCGCGAGCCAGGGGCAGAATATCGCAAAGGCGCGCGTTAAGGACGACGAGGTGATTCGCCCGCTCGACAGGCCCTACCACGCGACTGGCGGCCTCGCCATTCTCAAGGGTTCACTCGCGCCCGACGGCTGCGTCGTCAAACAAGCGGCTGTCTTGCCGGAGATGCTCGTCCACACTGGTCCCGCGCGCGTCTTCAACAGCGAGGAAGAGGCCTTCGCGGCGATTCAGGGAATGAAAATTCTCGACGGCGATGTCCTCGTGATCCGCTACGAAGGTCCAAAGGGCGGCCCGGGCATGCGAGAGATGCTCACGCCCACGTCGACGCTCGCGGGCATGGGGATGGATCGAACCGTCGCGCTCATCACCGATGGCAGGTTTTCTGGCGCGTCTCGCGGCGCGTCCATCGGGCACGTCTCGCCCGAAGCAGCCGCGGGTGGCCCCATCGCGCTCGTGCGGGAAGGCGACCAGATCAGCATCGATATTCCGAACAAGACCATCGAGCTCCTCGTGGACGCCGCTGAACTCGAACGCCGGCGCGCGGCGTGGAAGCCCTATATGCAGCCTGTCGACAGCCTATTCCTGAACAGATATCGGCGTGCCGTCACCTCCGGCATGAAGGGAGCCGTGCTCGAATAATTCGGTGGCGCCGCGTCGGCGCGACTCTGCGGTCCTGTACCATACAGCGCATAAAAATTGAATCTGTAGCCACTTGCGCAAGCTCGGTATTGATAAATCCGGGAAATGGATGTACGATGAACACGGCCGAAATCCAAGGCCGCTCTCAACAATCTTTTTTTCCCAGAGGAACGCCACAATGACGAATACCAAAAGCATGGTAATGATCGACGGTAATGCCGCCGCGGCTCATGTCGCGCACGCATGTTCCGATGTTATCGCGATCTATCCCATCACGCCTTCTTCGCCCATGGGAGAGCTTTCCGACGAATTCTCTTCAATGGGGAGAAAAAACATCTGGGGGACCATTCCTCAGGTAGTCGAAATGCAGTCGGAAGCCGGCGCCGCGGGCGCGGTGCATGGAGCTCTCACCACCGGCGCGCTCTCCACAACCTTCACCGCCTCGCAGGGCCTCCTGCTCATGATCCCGAATATGTATAAAATCGCCGGCGAAGCAACCCCAACCGTGTTCCACATCGCCGCCCGCGCGGTCGCCGCCCACGCGCTCTCCATCTTCGGCGATCACCAGGACGTGATGGCCACCCGCCAGACCGGCTGGGCGCTCCTCGCCTCCAACAATGTCCAGGAAGTCATGGACATGGCGCTTATCGCGCACGCCGCCACCCTCAAGGCGCGCGTCCCCTTCCTCCACTTCTTCGACGGTTTCCGCACCTCGCACGAAGTCTCCAAGATCGAGGAGCTTTCCTACGATACGATCCGTTCGATGATCCCCGAGGACAAGGTCCGCGAGCACCGCACGCGCGGTCTTAACCCTGAACACCCGGAGATCCGGGGCACCAGCCAGAACCCCGACGTCTACTTCCAGGGCCGCGAAGCGGTCAATAATCTCTACGATGTGGTTCCCGCCATCGTCGAAGAGACAATGAAAGAATTCGCGAAGGTTGGGGGACGCAGCTACAAGCTCTTCGACTATATCGGCGCGCCCGACGCCGACCGCGTCATCATCATCATGGGTTCGGGAGCCGACACCGCCGAAGAGACCGCCGATTACCTCGTCAAGCAGGGCGAAAAAGTCGGCGTGATCAAGGTGCATCTCTACCGCCCATTCTCCATGAAGCACTTTATCGATGCCATTCCCGCCACGGTCACCAAAATCGCCGTGCTCGACAGAACCAAAGAGCCCGGTTCGATCGGCGAACCGCTCTACGAAGACGTCCGCACCGCCATCGGCGAAACGATGGGCAACGGCACCGCGCCCTTCAAGGGATGGCCTCTCGTCGTCGGCGGCCGCTACGGCCTCGGCTCCTACGAGTTCACCCCCGCCATGGTCAAATCGGTCTTCGACAACCTCAAGGCCGCCGAGCCCAAGAACCACTTCACCGTCGGCATCAACGACGACGTGAGCTTCACGAGCCTCCCCTACGACGAGCACTTCCACCTTCCCGGCGAAGGCACCGTGCAGTGCCTCTTCTACGGCCTCGGCTCGGACGGCACCGTCGGCGCGAACAAGAACTCCATCAAGATCATCGGCGACGAGACCGACAACTCAGCCCAGGGCTACTTCGTCTACGACTCCAAGAAAGCCGGCACCTACACCATCAGCCACTTGCGCTTCGGCCCCAAGCACATTAAAAAACCCTACCTTGTCACCAAGGCCGACTTCCTCGCCTGCCACAAGTTCAGCTTCCTCGAGAAGATCGACATGCTCGCCAACCTCAAGGAAGGTGGCACCTTCCTGCTCAACAGCCCCTATTCTGCTGACGAAGTCTGGGACAACCTGCCTGTCGAAGTACAAAAAGAAATTATCGACAAGAAGGTGCGGTTCTACGTTATCGATGCTATGAGCATCGCAGACAAGTCCGGAATGGGCAGCCGCATCAACACGATCATGCAGACCGCCTTCTTCAAGATTTCCGGCGTTCTGCCCGAAGCTCAGGCTGTCGAGCTCATCAAGAAATACACCAAGAAAACCTATATGCGCAAAGGTGCCGACATCGTCCAGAAAAACCTCGACGCTATCGACATGGCCTTGGGTGCGACTCACGAAGTAAAAGTCGGCAAAGCAACGAGCACCAAGCATATGCTGCCGCCCGTTCCCCCAAGCGCGCCCGAGTTTGTCCGTGAAACACTTGGCGAAATCATTGCCCAGCGCGGCGAAAAAGTGCCTGTTTCCAAAATTCCGCTCGATGGCACCTTCCCAACCGGTACTACCCAATACGAAAAGCGTAACATCGCCGAGAAAATTCCTGTGTGGGAACCTTCGATCTGTATCCAGTGCGGCAACTGCACCATGGTCTGCCCGCACGCTGTCATCCGCATGAAAGCCTACGACCCCTCGGTCCTCGCGAATGCCCCCGCGACCTTCAAGAGCGCGGACGGCAAAGGCAAGGAGCTCGCCGGCTTCAAGGTGACCGTCCAGGTCGCCCCGGAAGACTGCACCGGCTGCGGCGCGTGCATCAACATCTGCCCCGCCCTCGACAAGGCCAACCCCGGCCG
>JAKALZ010000101.1 GCA_021813065.1 bacterium | reverse complement strand
GGCTCGACTCGAGGACATTCGCCTTGTCGACCACGCAGAGCTTTCTGCCGCGCGCGCGCGCCGCTTTGTAGGCGACCTCAAGAAGGCGGTCGATTTCGGGCGCGCTGTAGCGCTCGGTGTCCCAGGCGGTTGCGCCGTCGGGGGTTCTGCCGCGCTCGCCGAAGTAGATGCCGCCCGTGAGTTCGCGGACGATGAGCATGTCGAGCTCGCCGCCCAAAACTTCAGGCTTGAGCGGGCAGGCCGAGGCGAGTTCAGGGAATATTCTCGCGGGCCTAAGATTCGCGAAGGCGTGCATGCCCGCGCGCAGGCCAAGGAGCCCCGCCTCGGGTCGGAGATTGCCAGGGAGGTTGTCCCAGCGAGGGCCACCGACCGCCCCGAGGAGAATCGCGTCTGAGTCGCGACAGGTTTGGAGGCTCGACTCAGGCAGGGGTGAACCGAAGCTGTCGTAGGCGGCTCCGCCCATCGGCGCCTCGACGAATTCGAGTTCGAAGCCTGAGAGTCGGGCGACCGCCTGAAGCGCGCGCGTCGCTTCGCGCACGACATCGGGGCCGATGCCATCGCCGTGAATGGTCGCGATAGTGTACTTCATAACGCGGCGCCTCCGCGGCGCGTTTTGTTGGCGGGATGCGCGGTCGACGCGGCTGGCGCGGCGCCCTCGCGGCGCATCTTCGTGGAGATGTACGGAATGAGACCTCCCGCCTCCACGATGCCGCGCACGAAGGGCGGGAAGGGCATCGCTTGATACTCCTTGCCGCTTGTCAGATCGCGTATGGCACCCGACTCGAAATCGACATCGATGGTGTCGCCGCTCTGAATCTCGGCCGCCGCGTCGGCGCACTCGAGGATAGGCAGGCCGATGTTGATCGCATTGCGGTAGAAGATGCGCGCGAAGCTCTTTGCGATGACGCAGGACACGCCGGAGGCCTTGATGGCGATCGGCGCGTGCTCGCGCGAGGACCCGCAGCCGAAGTTCTCGCCTGCCACCATGATATCTCCTGGCGCGACGCGCGCGACAAAACTCGCGTCGATATCTTCCATGCAGTGCGACGCGAGCTCGGCGGGGTCGCTCGTGGTGAGGTAGCGCGCGGGAACGATGACATCTGTGTCCACATTATCGCCGTATTTAAAGACTTTCGATCCTTTTCCCATGATGGTTTCCTTTATTTTGAATGTTCCTGGCTCGCGCCCGTCGCCGTCGCTTTCGCGGGGCTTTCAAACGTGCCGCGACGCGGTGCCTCGCTGATCTCCGAGGGGTCGACGATGTAGCCCGCGACCGCGCAGGCCGCGGCGGTAGCCGGGCTCGCGAGATACACCTCCGAACCCGGGTGCCCCATGCGCCCCACAAAATTGCGGTTCGTTGTGGCCACCGCTCGCTCGCCCTTCGCGAGAATGCCCATGTAGCCTCCGAGGCACGGTCCGCAGGTCGGCGTCGACACAACGGCGCCCGCTTCGATGAACTCATCGATCAGCCCCTCGCGCAGCGCCTGTCGATAGACATTCTGTGTGGCGGGAATCACGATGCAGCGGACGCCTCCGGCGACAGTTTTGCCGCGCAGCACATGGGCGGCCGCGCGAATATCCTCGATGCGCCCGTTCGTGCAGGAGCCGATGACCACCTGGTCGATAGGCGTCTTCGCGGGGTCGGCCGCGGAGCGCGCGTTGGAGGGGAGGTGCGGGAATGTGACCGTGGGCATGATCGACGACAGATCGATATCGATTGTGCGCTCGTACTCTGCGTCGGGGTCGGCTTCGTAGACTCGGTAGGGCCGCGACGAGACCGATGCCGCCCAGGCGCGCGTCCTCGCGTCTACCGCGAAAATGCCGTTCTTCGCGCCCGCCTCGATCGCCATGTTCGCGACAGTGAAGCGCTCGTCCATCGTCAGCGAGGCGAGTCCCGGACCCACGAACTCCATCGATCTGTACAGGGCGCCATCGACGCCGATCGCACCGATGATGTGGAGAATGAGGTCTTTGCCGGTCGCCCAGCCCTTGAGCGCGCCGCGCAGATTGAAGCGGATCGCCTTGGGCACTTTGAACCACGCGGTGCCCGAGGCCATTGCCGCTGCCATATCGGTGGAACCCACGCCGGTGGAGAAGGCGCCCGCCGCCCCGTAGGTGCAGGTGTGCGAGTCGGCGCCGACAATGAGCTCGCCGGGCAGCACGAGGCCGCGCTCGGGAAGGAGCGCGTGTTCGATGCCCATGCGACCGATCTCGAAGTAGTGCTCGATGTCGTGCTTTTTGGCGAATTCGCGCATCGTCTTACACTGTTCGGCGGACTTGATGTCCTTGTTCGGCGCGAAATGATCGGGCACGAGGGCGATCTTGCGTCGATCGAAGACTGTCGCGACGCCGATCTTCTCGAATTCTCTGATCGCGACAGGCGCGGTGATGTCGTTGCCCAGCACGAGGTCGACGCGGGCTTCGATGAGTTGGCCTGCTTCGACGGATGCCAGCCCCGCGTGCTCCGCGAGGATCTTCTGCGTCATGGTCATTGGCATTGGGTGCTCCTTTCTTGTTCTGCTCCCGCGACCGGCCGGGGCACGATGGCTCCGTCTTCGATCGCGTCGTTGATCGCGTCGATGTAAGCCCGTACGCTGGCTTCGACGACATCGGTAGAAACGCCGCGTCCATTGAAGGTCTGCTCGGAAAGCCGGATTCTCACTCTCGCTTCGCCCTGCGCGTCCTTGCCGTCGGTTACCGAGTCGACCGAGAAGTCCTCGAGCAGCGGCTTCGCGCCCACAATCCCGTCGATGGCGTTGAAGCACGCGTCGATAGGCCCGTCGCCGATTGCCACCTGCTCGCGCTTTTCACCATCCGCGGATACAAGGGAAATGGCGCTTGTCGCGGCGATCGTCGTGCCCGAATTGATGATGAAGCGCTCGAGCTGCCACGCGGCGGGCGCGCTGGGAACCGCGTCGCGGGCAAGCGCCTCGAGGTCGCGGTTGGTGACAATCTTTTTCTTGTCGGCAAGCGTCTTGAAGGCTTCGAATACGAGCTCTGCCCGCCCCTGATCGAGCTGGAAGCCAAGCTCCTTCAGCCGCTCGTCGAAGGCGTGCCTGCCCGAGTGCTTTCCGAGCACCATCTTGTTCCGGGGGAGGCCGATCGACTCAGGCGTCATGATCTCGTAGGTCTCGCGGTTCGAAAGGACACCGTGCTGGTGGATGCCCGATTCGTGGGCGAAGGCATTATCGCCGACAATCGCCTTGTTCGGTTGCACGCGCGCGCCGGTCACCGAGGAGACGAGGCGCGAGGTGGCGTAAATCTTCGAGCTGTCGACGCCGCAGCGCAGCTCGGCGCCGCAGGCCGCGTTGAGGTATGCCGCCCGCGTGCGCATGGTCATTACGATTTCCTCGAGAGCGGTGTTGCCTGCGCGCTCGCCGATGCCGTTCATCGTGCACTCGACTTGGTCGGCGCCCGCCTCGATCGCGGCGAGGCTGTTGGCAAGGGCAAACCCGAGGTCGTTGTGGCAGTGCGCCGAAACGACCGCCGCATCGATGTTGGGTGTGCCTGCGCGAATCGTTCGAATGAGTTCGCCGAATTCGGAAGGCATGGCATACCCAACGGTGTCGGGCACATTGATCGTCGTCGCGCCGGCATCGATCACCTCGGAGAAGATTCTACAGAGAAATGCAGGATCTGAGCGCGAGGCGTCTTCGGCCGAGAATTCGATGTCGGGGCACTTGCGCTTCGCGTACCGCACCATCGCCACGGCGCGCTCGATGACCTCGTCGGGTTTCATCTTCAGCTTGTACTGCATGTGAATGGGGGATGTGGCGATAAAGACGTGGATTCGGGGTCGTTCCGCGCCGCGCACGGCCTCCCACGAAGTGTCGATGTCGCGCTCGACGGCGCGCGAAAGGCTCGCGATGATCGGCCGGCGCACTGCGCGGGCAATTTGCTGTATCGAATCAAAATCGCCCGGACTGGCGATCGCGAAGCCCGCTTCAATCACATCGACACCAAGGGCATCGAGGGCGCGCGCGACTTCGAGTTTCTCCGCCTGGTTCATGCTGAAGCCGGGGGCTTGCTCGCCATCGCGGAGCGTGGTGTCGAAGATACGAATCGTACGGACAGTGTTCATTGGTCAGTCTCCTCTTTGCGCTGAACTGCATGCGATTGTGGTTGGAACACCCGCGTTCGAGCGGTAAAGGAGTGCCGTGTGGCGCTGTAACGCGGGGACGGCCTCTGGGGTTCGGGCTCTCTCCGCGTGGCCGTTAGATTACGGAGGAGCCTGTAAGGCCCAGGGTAAGCAGGAGGATGGAAATAATAATGACGATAGAAATCGCGACGGTAATCGATGTTGCTGAAGCTGAGACGGCGCGCCGAGCATCTTCCCCGTTCGAGTGTGGAATCCGAACAGCGGTGTCATGAGTTTTGACACAAATGGCGCTCAATGTCATGCGAGTGTCTAGCACGGGCCGCGCGTCGATGTCAAGCTACTATCGATAGAATCTTCAAAAATCGGAAAATATCGGCGCTGGCTTGACCGAAATCGGGCTCAAGCGCATCATTCAGGCATGAAATTGCTCGTACTCGCAGCGGGAATCGGATCGCGGTTCGGTGGGGTAAAACAAGTGGTGGGCGTCGGCCCTCGGGGTGAGACGCTCCTCGAATACTCTCTCTACGACGCGCGGCGCGCGGGCTTCGACGAGGTCGTGTTTCTCATACGGCCGGAGATTGAAGCCGATTTTCGAGCCGCGATCGCGGCTCGACTGCCTTCTTCCCTTGCGTGCTCGATCGCGTATCAGACGCAGGAGTTGCTCCTGAGTGAAGAGCAGCGAGCGCACGCCATCGCGCGGGGGCGCGCGAAGCCTTGGGGTACGGGGCACGCGCTCCTCTGCGCGCGGGACGCGATGGGCGATGGCCTCTTCGCGGTGATCAACGCCGACGATTACTATGGGAGGGCGGCGTTCGAGGGGCTCGGCGCGTGGCTCTCGCAAAAACCCGATGAGTTTTGCTTCGCCGCGTACAGGCTCGACGACGTCGTCCCGAGTCAGGGGTCGGTATCTAGGGCGATCTGCGAGGTCGACGCCGATGGATATCTTGCGCGTATTGTTGAGCATAAAAAAGTGTGGCGCGAAAATGGCCGATTTTTCTCTCAGCGTGAAGAGCGCGCCATCGAGCTCCCGCCGGACGCGCCTGTATCGATGAATCTCTGGGGTTTCAATCCATCGATTTTTGAGCGCGGCGCGCGCGCGTGGAGCACGTTTCTGGCAGAACCTGAGAATTACGCGTCGCGCGAGTTCTACCTGCCGGATATCGTGCAGGCCATGATGGCCGAGAGAACGATCCGCGTGCGCGCGGTAGCGGGAAGCGCGCGAAGCTTCGGCCTCACGAATCCCGGCGATCTGGCCGAGACACGGCGCCGGCTTGCCGCGCTCGTGGAGGGCGGTTTTTATCCATCGCCGCTCTGGGAGGAACGATGAAATCGCATCATGTGCGTGCCGCTTCGGAAAGAGCGGGCGGATTCGAGGGAAGCGCGCCGCGCTGGGACAGCGACAGCTTCCCCGCGCTCTGGAACACCGCGCGCAATGAATTTCTGGAACTGTTCGAGCGCGCCACAATGCCTTGGGACGTGCTGAACTACATCGATGACTATCTCGCGCAGAAATTCGCCGAGCTCGAGGGGCCGAGGGTGCTCACCTATGTGCCCGACGGCGTACACCTCGAGGGGCCCATCTTTATCGACGAGGACTGCATTATTGAAGAGGGCGCCTTTATCCGGGGACCGGCGTGGATCGGCAGGGGCTGCGAGGTTCGCGCAGGCTGCTACATCCGAGGAGGCGTGATCGCCGGCGCGGGCGCGGTGCTCGGGCACGCAAGCGAGTTCAAGCACTGTGTCCTCCTCGGGATGGCGCAGGCTCCGCACTTCAACTACGTGGGTGACTCCGTGATGGGGTGGCACGCGCACATCGGCGCGGGCGTGATCCTCTCGAACTTTCGGCTCGACGGGAAGCCGGTCCCCGTGCGCGCGCTCGGCTCGCGCGAGCGGATCGATTCAGGATTGCCGAAGTTCGGCGCCCTGATCGGCGACGAGTGCGAGATCGGCTGCAACACGGTGCTCAACCCCGGCACGATCGTGGGCGAGAAGAGCGTGGTGATGCCGCTCTCGCTGCTGTCGGGAACCTGGCCCGCGGGGAGCCGCGTCGATAACGTGGCGATGCGTCGGCCTGATTAGCCGGCGTTGCCGCAGATGCGCTGGCCGGAATAGCCAGAGAGCGCCGACCCTGCCTCAAGGCGGCAATGCCGCGGCGCGCGCTACCGCAGCGCGCGCGCCGCGCAGGAGAAGAGCGTCTCCAGCCCCTGCACCGTCGGCTCCGCGTGGAACTCGGGCCGCCACTCCAGATAGGCGAGCGTATCCGACACGGAGAAGCATGAAGCGAGCCGGACGCCCCGATATTGCGCGACGGCGAAGAGCGCGGCGGCCTCCATTTCCACGACGACCGCCCCTTCCTCGCGAAAGTGCCGCACTTCGGGCGGCGTCTCGCGGTAGATAGCGTCGGTGGTCCAGGTTGGCCCCTTGGTATAAGCAAGGCCGGCGGCGGAAAGCGCTGCCTCGAGCCGCCCGGTGAGGGCCGCGTCGGGGCCGACGGCCGCATTCTCTTCAATATAGTGGTGGGACGTGCCCTCGTCGCGGAAGGCACCGTCGCAGACCACGAGCGAGCCAGGGGGCACGTCTTCGCGCAGCGAACCCGCCAAACCCATCGACACGAATTCGCGCACGCCCCAGGCGATCAATTCTTCAAGCATAACGGCGGCAGCTGGAGCCCCCACGCCGAAATCCGACGCGATCGCGATAGACTTCGCGCTTTGAGGCAGATCGATATAGTGAATGAACTGGCCGAAATATCCCTTTGCACGCTCGCATGGGTAGGTTTCGAGAGATCGGAA
>JAKALZ010000100.1 GCA_021813065.1 bacterium | reverse complement strand
GCCTACAAGATACTCTCCGATGCGGAGAAGCGCCGCGCGTATGACCGAGAGCTTCGGAGACGCGAGCGAGAAAACAAAGGTTTCGACTACAGAGAATTTTTGCGTCAGCGCTCAAATGATCCGGAGAGCATGGCAAAACTTATCGTCTATGATCTGCTCCACGATCTTGAGGAAGAGGCGATAGCGATCTATGAACGCAGCAAAACCTTCGGAGATTTTCGATTGGAGCGTTGGCTCGAGCGCGGAGAAGCCATGGATTCTGAGTACTGCATCGCGGAAGAGTACGAGAAGCGGGGCAAGTATATCAAGGCTTATCAGATCTATAAAAGGATCATCGCGATGGAGCTCGAGAGACCCTGGTTTCGCTATTATTTCGATGTGATCGCGCTCAAATTCAGGTTTCTCCTGCTTCAGAAACTTCCGGGAAAAATCGACGAGGAAGATTACCTCGACCGACTCGGCGAGGCGATTGAGATGCGCATCGCTCCAAGGGAGACCGCGCAGTACTTAAGGAAAAAGGCTGAGATTTTGCTGCACCGAGGAGAGTTGGATGCCGCCACGGAGGCAGTCAGACAAATCTCGGAAGTGTACCCGAAGCTTGCGGGTTTTTCCGCGCTGCGCGCGAAAGTTCAGCGCTCTCAGGGAATGACCGCCATGAGCGGCGGAGTTTCAGAATATAAGTGAATATTGAAGATTGAACTAATAAAGAATTTTGAATTGAAAGCGAGCAAATGTGTATGAAAAAGATGATGACGTGGCTCATGGTGTTCTTATTTGCCTCGATGCCGATTTTCGCGCAGACGAGCATCGATAAGCCTGCGGCGACTCTCAAGTTGACCAAGCAGGAGGTTATTTCTGTGCGGCAACTTAGGGCTGACATCGACAGACTCGAGAATGCTACCGGTGTGAAATTTACCGCGGATCAGCGCAAGGACGTGCTCGATTCCAGAATTAACAGCATGCTCTTTCTGCAGTTCTGCGACAGTGAGAAGATCACTGTGTCCGATGCCCAGGTGAATGCCACGCTTGCCCAGCTCAAGAGCCAACTTGGTCCAAACGCGACTGACGCGGATCTAGAAAAATCGCTCCGCGCGTCAGGCGTTTTCGTTGACCCTGCGGTGTATGTGCGCCAGCGACTCCTCTTCGAGACGTATGTGCAGATGAAAAAACAGGCTGAGATTAAGGCCGCGCTCACTCCTCCGACCGCCGACGATATCTTGAAAGCCTACGACCTCGCGAAAGCTTCGCTTGTGCGGCCTGATACGATCCGTATTAGCGTGATTTACGTCGACACCAAAGGAAAGAGTGATGCTGATATCGCGAAGGCGAAGGACACCATGGCGAGCATTTCGAGCGCACTCAAAGCAAACCCGTCCAAGTTCGATGAGTATGTGCTTCGCGCGGGCGACGCCGCCGGGTACAAGGCCATTCCTTCTCTTTATCTCGAGAAGACCGCGCAGAGCAAGTCGATCTTCGGTGATGATTTCTTCAACGCGGCATTCCAGACGAAAATCGGCGATATCACCTCGGTTATTCAGACAGCTACGGGGTTGAGAATCGTGCGCGTCAATGAGTTTGTTCCGCAGAAGCAACTGACGCTCTCGGATACGGTGCCTGGCAATCAGAATCTCACCGTCCAGGAATTCTTAGCTATGCAGCTTGCGTCCGAAAAAGAGCAGAATTTCCTCAATAAAACGGAATCTGATCTCATCGCGAGTCTGCGAAAACAGGCGACGGTTAAAATTTATACCGAAAACCTGAACTGGTAAGGGGGGAACGTGGCATCACGAAGAAAAGCGAGAATCCTTGCGGTTCAGGCGCTCTACGCCTGGGAAATGTCCGGGCAATCTCTATCGGAGCTTCTCTCTTTTGAGTGGCTCGACGAGAAGAAGGACACGTATGAGCCTGAAATTCTCGCTTTTTCCACACTCCTCATCGCGGGCACAATTGAACAGATCCGGGAAATAGACGCCATTATCCAACGGCATCTTGAGCACTGGACTTTTGAACGCTTGCGAAAGGTAGATTTGGCCATTCTGCGCGTTGGCGCGTACAGCCTCCTTTTCCAGAGCGATATACCCGCACAGATCAATATCGATGAGGCTATAGAGATCGCCAAGGAATACGGCAGCGAGGATTCGTACCGCTTTATCAATGGCGTGCTTGACGGAATACGCAGAGATAAGGCCGGAGAGAAGGGCAACGATGATACGACTAAAAAATGAGCGGCAGATTGAGGGTATTCGCGCCTCGTGCGCCATGCTCTCAGAGATGTATAAAGCGCTTAAACCCCTCGTAAAGCCTGGCGTAACCCCAAAAGAGCTCGATGCCTTCGCTGAAGATTTTATTCGCGCGCGCGGAGGTACACCGGCGTTTCTTGGCTACGAAGGATATCCGGCTACGCTCTGCGTATCCGCGAATGAGGTTGTGATTCATGGCATTCCTCACGATAGACCGCTCGTGGAAGGCGATATTGTGGGCATTGACAGCGGCATCGAACTCGATGGCTATTTCTCAGACGCGGCGATCACTTTGCCGGTTGGCGCCATCAGATCCGAAGCCCAGCGCCTCCTCGATGTCACTCGCGAGTGCCTCAACCTCGCGATCGCTCAAATTGCTCCGCACGCGCGCATCTCGGATATCTCTCGCGCGGTATTCTCGCACGCGACAAAAAACGGCTTCAAGGTCGTGCGCCAATACTGCGGCCACGGCGTTGGTCTTGAAATTCACGAAGATCCACAGATCCCCAACTATGTCTCGGCGGGCCCAAATCCTCGAATCGTGCCTGGCATGGTACTTGCTATCGAACCCATGATCAACATCGGCACGAGCGATGTGCGCGTGCTTGACGACGATTGGACTGTGGTAACCATGGATGGTTCGCTCTCCGCGCACTTCGAGCACACCGTGCTTGTTACGGCTGATGGTTGCGAAGTTCTTACTAGATGGTGAATTGCGCCGATTCCAGCAAAAAATTTCTTAAACCTATGTAACATTTCTCCAATGTTCGTTTTTTATTATATTGAATTTAGCTTATGCAAATTCTATAGAGCATCGGAGGATACACTATGTCTATAATCAAGAAACTACATTCGCGCAATTTTTTCATCGCGAACTTGGTGGTTCTCGGCATTGTGATCGGTTTCGCGCTCGCGTTCACCTTCAGGGCTGGCCCCTCGTCTGGTGGCGCCGCGCTTTCTGTTGTCAAAGCTGAATCACCCTCGCTCGTCGCCAGCGCGGATACTGAATCGGCGATAGCCACCGCGGAATCGGTCCAGAGCGCATTCCGGAACATCGCGAAGACAGTGCTTCCCGCAGTGGTCGAGCTCGATGTCGTCGAGAACCCGCCTAAGGCCCAGACTTCGCCTCAGCAGGATCAGACACCGCAGTTTCCCTTCAATTTCTTCTTTGGGCCGGACACGCCCACACCGCAGCAGTATCAGCCTCAGGAAGGGCTTGGATCGGGAGTGATCGTCCGAAGATCTGGAAAAACCCTCTATGTGCTGACCAACAACCATGTGGCAGGCAACGCCTCAAAAATAACCGTGAAACTGAGCGATGGGCGGCAGTACGACGGCAAACTCGTTGGGGCCGACTCGCGAAAAGATGTTGCGCTCGTGAAATTTGAATCGAACGACACCGACATTTCCGTAGCGAAACTCGGTGACTCCTCGCAGCTTCAGGTCGGCGATTGGGCTATTGCTCTTGGAAGTCCCTTCGGCTATGTCTCTTCCGTGACCGCGGGCATCGTCAGCGCGCTCGGCAGGAGCGGCGGACCGGACGGCAACATCAACGATTTTATTCAAACTGACGCAGCGATCAATAAAGGCAACTCTGGCGGCGCGCTCGTCAATATCCGTGGAGAAGTAGTGGGTCTCAATACCTGGATCGCGTCGCCTACAGGCGGTTCAGTAGGCCTCGGCTTCGCGATTCCTATCAACAACATCAAAAACACGATCGACGACTTCATCACCAGCGGCTCGGTGAAATATGGCTGGCTAGGCGTGAGCCTCTCTAACATCACGCAGGATCAGGCCAGCGCCAAAGAGCTCGGTCTCGACAATATGAAGGGAGCGCTTATCGGCGATATCTTCCTCAAAGGCCCCGCCGACAAATCCGGCATTCTCCCCGGCGATTTCATTACGGCGGTGAATGGCAATCCTGTGCAGAGCACCGATGACCTGGTGCGCGTGGTTGGCGACATAAAGGCGGGCACTAGCGCTAAATTCAGCCTCATCCGCAGCGGCACACAGATCACGATCGAGGCGAAGATCGATCTCAGAAACGATTCTATCGCATCGAACAGCGCGCTCATTTTCCCGGGAGCCACGTTGCTCTCGCTCAAGTCCGATTCAGTCGACCAGAAACAGATTCCCGATGGTGTAAAGGGCGTGCTCGTGGCCGATGTGCTCGCTAAGTCGCCAGCGGCGACCATGGGTCTGCAGTCTGGCGATATCATCACCAAAGTCAATGGCAAGGATGTCAATAATCTTAAGGATTACTACGACCTGATCGCGAAAAATCTTGGCAAGAAACTTATCTACACAATCAATCGCAATGGGCAAACGGTCGAGACTCTTGCCTATGTAGGGAAGTGAGTATATAGTCCCCGATAAGAGCGGGTCATTCCGTGAAAGGAAGCCTCCACGCGGAGGCTTCCCTTATTTTTTAAGGGAAGCGAATCTATGCGCAAAGAATTTGTTCATTATGACACCATCCGCGACAACGCGATCAAACTCGCGTATCGAATTTACACGGACGGTTTTATTCCCGATGTCATCTATGTGTCGCTGCGCGGCGGCGCGTACATGGGAAATGTCATAAGTGAATACTTCAAGTTTGTGAAGGGCAACGGGCGGCCTGTGTTCTACGCCGCGGTTGTCGCTCGCTCGTATCACGGTTTCGATCAGCAGGAAGCCATCAAGATCGATGGCTGGACCTACAATCCCGATTTTTTGCGCCACGGCGACAAGGTGTTGCTCGTCGACGATGTATTCGATTCAGGCCGCACCATCAATTATTTGACCAAAGTGATCATGGATAGGGGATTGCCGCGAAGCGACATAAAGATCGCGGTCCACGATTACAAGGTCCGTGAGTACATTCCCCAGCATTTGCCTATCGCCCCGGATTACTGGTGCAGGAAGATCGAGGTTAAATCGCGCGAAGACGAGCTTTGGATACACTACATGAGCCATGAGCTCGAGGGGCTCACCGCGCAGGAAGTGTCGGATCATTACCTCAACGGCGACCCTGAACTCGCCCAGGCGATGAGTCTGGTCGTTCGCGGCTAGATTACCGTTCCGTCGGGAATAATTTTGTTCTTCGGAATGACGATGATTCCATCGACAATATAGTGCGAGCTGTATTCGCCCTCATCGCGCTGCAGCGGATCGATGCCGATTCTGCAGTTCGACCCGATGCGGGCATTTTTATCGATGATAGCTCGCCGAATTATAGATCCCCCACCGATACCGATATGGGGCACGCGATTTTTTATGTTTTCGGCCTTCTCGGCGTCTGTTTCGTAGTAGTCGGCACCCATGCAGACCACGCCGTCGAGGCTCGCGCCTGACTCGATGACCGTACGGATTCCGACGATCGAGCGCGTAATGGATGCGTTGGTGATGATGCAGCCGTCGCTCGCGAGGGCTTGATTGAGTGTGCAGTAATTGAGCTTCGAAGCGGGAAGATTGCGCGCGTGCGTGTAGATCGGCATGTGTTCGTCGTAGAAATTGAACTTGGGGTTAATATCCGTGAGCTCAATATTCGCCTCGTAGAAGCTTCGAATCGTGCCGATGTCCTCCCAGTAACCGTTGAACACGAAGGTATTGACCTTCTCCTTCGCGACCACCGAGGGGATAATTTCCTTGCCAAAATCATTCGCGTCCATCTGCATGACTTCTTCGATGAGCGACGCGTCGAAGATGTAGATTCCCATACTCGCGAGGTAAGGCTTCGAAGTATCTGAACCCTTGGGTCGGAGAGAAGCGGGAACCTGAAATTCGTCAATATTCTTTGTGGTGCCTGGTTTTTCCAAGAAGCTGTCGATACTTGAGTCCGGCTTGATTTTTATAATGCCAAGTGAGCTCGCCTCATTTCTTGAGACGAGTGTCCCCGCGACGGTGAGACGGCTTGCCGACTCGAGGTGTTGCTTGAACATCTCGGCGAGGTCCATTCGGTACAACTGATCTCCTGAGACGATCATGTAATGGGTTGGGTTGTGCGGTCGGAAGTGAATCAAATTCTTTCTCACCGCGTCCGCGGTGCCCTCATACCACCCAGAGTGAACTGGCGTCTGCTCCGCCGCGAGAATCTCCACGAAACCTTTGGAAAAATGATCAAAATTGTACGAGCGCGATATGTGGAGGTGCAGCGAAGCGGAGTTAAACTGGGTGAGGATATAGATTTTTTTGAATCCTGAGTTGATGCAGTTGGAAATCGGAATATCGACTATTCGATATTTTCCGCCAAAAGGAACCGCCGGCTTTGATCTTTCCTTGGTCAGCGGGAAAAGACGCGTGCCTTTTCCTCCACCCAGGACGATCGATAGAATTTCGGCCATATTCGCTCCTTTCCGGTTTTATGCCGATTTACCTTTTTCGTGCTGATAGCTAGAGTATATCCTATGTATATGGAATCCGCAAATGCCATTTATGACGAATTAGCAGCGTTCCTCGCCTCGGAAAGCGAAATCGCGTGGTCGACCAGGTTCCCCGCGAAATCTGCTACGCTCGTTCCGCTTCCGGACGACCTCTCTCCCGCCCTCGCCCACGCGCTCGCGGAGCGCGGCATCTCGGCGCTCTACAGTCATCAGCGAGCGGCATACGAGCTCGCGAGGGCCAAGCGCGATTTCGTTGTGGTGACACCCACCGCGTCGGGGAAGACGCTCTGCTACAACCTTCCGGTGTTGCAGACACTTCTGGAGGAAC
>JAKALZ010000099.1 GCA_021813065.1 bacterium | reverse complement strand
CATCGTTTTCAAGGAATTCTTCAACCGCGCCGCAGATTTGACGCAGCTCACCTGTTTCGATTTTGCATCTCGGCAGGCTCGATACGAAGAGGTTGCCGTATGATTTCTTTACGATACGCACATCGAGCACCGCAACCGCCCCACGGTCGTTCGAGTGACGAATGAGACGCCCGAAACCTTGCTTGAAGAGGATGACAGCCTCCGGAATGCTCATCTCCGAGAACGAATTTCCTCCACGGGCGTCGATCGCGGCCGCGCGCGAAGACTGGATCGGGTCGGTAGGAACCCGGAAAGGCAGCTTCGCGATGATGACGAGCGAGAGAGTTTCGCCGGGAGCATCGACACCTTCCCAGAATGACTCAGTGGCGAAGAGCACGCTCGAAATGTCGTTGACGAAGGTGCGTAAGAGCGAATAGCGATCTCTTTGGCCCTGTCTGAGCGCGAGGATTCCCTCTTTTTCGAGGCGAGGCGCGACCGCGTCGTAGGTGTCGCGGAGCGCCTTGTGGCTCGTAAAGAGGACGAGCGCGCGTCCCCGAGATGCGTGCAGCAGCTGCGCCACCGCCTCGCTGAGGTAGTTCTGATAAGCATCGCCCTCAGGCAGTGGCGCCGCTGTGTCGATAGCGAGCATAGCGTGGCGCGAGTAAGGGAAGGGCGATGGATAGCTCTTCTCGATCGCGCGAGGAATGAGAGCGCCACTCTTTTCTTGCGTGCCATCCGCCGCGCGAGTAGCGGCGATCTCGGTGTCGCCCCGTGTTCCGGGGAGCCCGACTCTTCCCCTCCACCAGCGGAATGAGTTGTTGATGGTCAGCGTCGCGCTCGTGCACACGCAGGAGCGGACTTTGCTGAAAAGCCGTTCGGCGAGCAGAGGCGCAACCTCCAAGGGGGTCGCCGTGCATACCGCGATGCTCTCTCTCGGGTTTCTTCTATCGGTCTGAAGCCAGAAGATTGATTCGGGCTCAGACTCCGGCGTCTTGAAGCGCGGTACGAGCGCGGCGATCTCGCTTAGAGAACGCATGGTGAGTTTGAGCTCGACGATGCTCTCATCGTCTTCAAGCTCTGGCGGTACAGTTTCTAGAAGCTCGCTCAAATTCGTCAGAAGGGTAGTGAGCTCACGCTCAAGATTGTGGAGCGCGGCAAGAAAAGAGGCGCGGCTCGCGCCATCGAGAGCACGCACGAGCATACTCGATTCCTTGCCCGCACAGGCAGCGAGCGCGGCCGCGTCGAGGGCATCCGCTGCGCTTGCCGCTCGTTCAATTTGCCCGCGGGCGGCATCGATGTACTCTGAGCGTATGTCGGGCAGACGGTAGAGTGCCGGTAAAATACCCGACTGGGCTCGCTTCTTGCGCCGCGACAACCGTGAGAGGAGCCGCAGCACAGAGCGCTTCGAGAACTCTTCAGAGAAGAGGCTCGTGGCGCTCGCCTCGAGAGCGTGGGCCTCATCGAGCACAAGCGCTTGGTAGGCGGGGAGAACAGTGTTCGCGCTTCCCTCTCGCGTGCGCTTCGATTCGAGATCCGCGAGGAGGACATGGTGGTTGGCGATGATGAGCTGGGCGCTTGCCGCCTCGATCCTCACACGCACAATATGGCACTTGTCGTGGTAAGGGCAGCGAGACGACAGGCAGTAATCGCTCTCGGAGCACACTCGTCCCCAGATCGGGTCGTCCTCCGGGAGAGAGAGGTCGGCTTTATCGCCCGAACCGCCCGCGTTGTCCCACTCCAGTATTTTCTTCAGTTTCTCCGAGCTGTCCGAGAACAGCGCGTCTTCCTCGATTGCCTCGTAGAGCCTCCGCTTGCAGAGGTAATTTGCGCGCCCTTTGACCACGGCCGCCTTGGCGGGCTTCTTGAACAGCGAGCTCACAATGGGAAAATCTTTCTTGAATATCTGCTGCTGGAGATTGATTGTCGCGGTCGAGATAACAACACGCTCGCTGTTGCCGATCGCCCAGGCGAGAGAGGGAATGAGATAGGCGAAGGACTTGCCCACGCCTGTGCCTGCCTCCGCGATGAGAATGCCGCCATCCGACATAGCCTCGGTGACATCGTGCGCCATTTCGACCTGGGAAGCGCGTGGCTCAAACTCGGGCATAATCCGTGAGAGCTTGCCGCCCTCGTCAAGCACTCCGGCGATCTCGTCGGCGTTGAGGGCGCGGATTGTCTTAGGCCGCGCTGGTTCGGCGACCACCATGACCTGCGTGACATCGTTATCGACGATGTAGCTTCCGATGCCCTCGGTTCCCGCCTCAGCGGCAACCATGATGTCGGCGTCGGAAGGAAAGAGTGTTCCCGAGGGGTGGTTGTGAATGAGCACATGCGCGTTTTCTCGAAAGCGGAATGGCGCCGCCACCGCCTCTTCTGTGCCGCGCGCGATAATCTCGAGCTCGGATATCATTCCCGAGGCGTCGAGCGCGCCAATCGCGAATACTTCTCGCCCTTCCATGTTGGCGATGGCTGTTCTCAGTTCCGTTTGAGCGGACTGGGAGATCCTCGTCGCCGCATCGACGAGAGCACGCTGTTTTTTCGTCACGCGCCCCAGTATAGCACAGCGGCGGAAAAGGAGTAGTTGCGGATACCTCGCACCGGGTATATTCTGTAACCTCGCATGAAACAGGAATCTACTACGGAAAGCAGCCTCACGTTCGGAATGTCTCGATATAGTCAGCCGCGCTGGCGATCGTTGCCCGCACACGATATTTACCGTCTCGCCAGGGACGAGGAGCGCGATATTTACGTGCGCGCCCTCACCAAGCTAGAGCAGGAAGACGAAGAACTTCCCCTGCCGACGGAGCGCGGTCCTGTCGTATTCCGCGATGGCGTCTTTCAGATCGATATGAGTCGCATGGAAGAAAAGGGCGATATCGATACTGAGCTCAAGAAGCTCATCGACACGATCATGGGAGCGTGAGGAACAATGACGCAGGACGATCAGCACCCCGAGCGCGCGCACCTTATCCGAGAGCGCAACCAGCGCCTTGTGCTCAGGCTCATTTTTCGAATGGGCGCGCTGTCGCAGAGCAAAGCGGTTCAGCGCACGGGGCTCAAGGCCCCTACAGTATTTCGCATCTTCTCCGACCTCGAGCGGCGCGGCCTCATCGAGGCGGTTCATGGCGATGACACGCCGAGCGCGAAGAATCGAAAAAAAGGCCGCCGCCCGCTCAACTATCGCATACGGGCGGACGCTGCCTATGTGGTCGGCGTCGACTTCTGGGCGCGGTCGGCGGCGGCCGTGATCCAGGACTTTGCGGGCAACCTGATCGCGGAGCGAAACCTGTGTTTTGCCTCGCCCCCCTCTGCGGAAGACGCGCTCGACCTCATCACTGGCCTCATTCGCGATATGTTGCACGAATCGGCGATCAGCGCCGAAAAGCTCCTCGGCATCGGCGTCGGAGCTCCCGGTTCAGTGAGCGCCACCACTGGCGTCGTGCAATTCTATGCGCGTATTCCCGGCATGACCGAGTTTCCGCTCGCGCATCGCCTGCGTCAGCGCTTTTCTGTACCGGTGGTAGTGACCAACAACGCCTCCATTGTCGCGCTCGCCGAGCACCGTTACGGACAAGCGCACGGTGTATCGTCGCTGTTTCTATTTCTCATCCGAGCGGGTGTCGGCGGCGCCTTCATACAAAATGGAAAGCTCGTGTCGGATCGGAGCCGGACTGCCTTTGAGGTGGGCCATCTCTCCATTGACCCCGCCGGCAAGGCTTGCTCCTGCGGCAATCGTGGCTGCCTCGAGCTTTATTTGAACGAAGATACGATCTGCGGCGCACTCTCATCGCTGCAACCGTGCGGCAGCATCGAGGATATCGAGCGGATTTTGGCGGAGGGCGGGCCCGAAGCCGATGCCGCGATCTCCTCGATCCTTGAAGTTTCGACACACGCGGTGAGGGATATCAGGCGTCTTCTTGCTCCGGAGGCGGTCGTCATCGTCACCCGATCGGCGCGGCTCTCCGAGCGGCTCGCCGCGGCGGCATCGGTCGACTACGCGCACAACGACCAGCGCTTCGGACCCCCGGGCGCGCGCATCATCGCGTCGGAATACAGCGCGACGCTGGCGTGCAAGGCTGCCTGCGACCTTGTCTACGAAGAGTATTTCGCGCGCGGTCGTGAGTTCAAGAGCGCCGAGGCCAGCCAGGACTGACACCGCGATATATGGAGAATCTTGATGATCAAAAGTTATTCGTGGAACGTGAACGGCCTCCGCGCGTGCGCTCAGAAGGGTCTCCTCGAATGGATCGAGGCTTCCGGCGCAGACTTCATCTGCGTGCAGGAGATCAAACTGCAGGAAGATCAGCTCACTGACGAGCTTCGCTACCCGCGTTCCGCGAGCGGCCAGCGCTACCACAGCTACTGGGCATTCGCCGAGCGCAAGGGATACTCAGGCACCTGCGTGTATTCCCTTCGCGAGCCGGTTTCGGTATTGGGCCTTGGCGTTCCCGAGTTCGATGCGGAGGGCAGGGTTGTAGCCGCCGACTTCGGCGGCTTTGTCCTCGTGAGCGCCTATTTCCCCAACAGCCAGGATGCAGGTCTTCGGCTCGACTACAAGCTGCGCTTCTGCGACTCGATGCTCAAGTTCTGCGACACGCGGCGCGCGCGCGGCAAGCATGTCATCGTCGCGGGCGACTACAACATTGCCCACAAGCCCATCGACTTGGCGCGCCCCGATCAGAATGAGGGGAACGCGGGCTACCTGCCTGAGGAGCGTGCCTGGATGGATAAATTCACCAAGGCAGGGTACATCGACACCTTCCGTTACTTCTGTGCGGAACCAGGCAGATATTCATGGTGGAGCTACCGCGCCCCGCACGCGCGCGAAAAAAATATCGGCTGGCGCCTAGACTATCACTGCGTGGACCCCGAGTTCGCGCCCGCTCTCCTCGCTGCCGACATTCACCCCGATGTCATGGGCTCGGACCACTGTCCAGTGTCGCTTATTATCGATCTATGATAATCTGAAAGGGAGGATCGCGCATGCGCATACGTTACAACGCACCTGTCACGCTGACGTTCACGCTCGCCGCTGGAATCGTGCTCGTGCTGAGCCAGACCATCGCTCCGGGCATCACTCAGTCGCTCTTTTCGACACCGGCTCCTTTCCGGACGAATGTTTTTGTCGACTATGTGAAGCTCTTCACGCATATCCTCGGCCATGAGAACATCCAGCACTACATCGGTAACTTCACGATGATATTGCTCCTTGGGCCAATCCTCGAAAATGTCTATGGTTCGGGCTTCATCCTCCTCAGCGTGCTCATCACCGCGCTCGCGACGGGGCTCTCGAACGCGCTCCTCTTTCCGAACGTCGTGCTCCTCGGCGCCTCGGGCATTGTATTCATGATGATCATGCTCTCGTCGATCACGAATTTCCAGAAGGGAGAAGTGCCTCTCACGTTTATCCTCATCATGATCATCTACCTAGGCGGCCAGGTCTGGGATGCCCTGACCAAACAGGACAATATTTCCCAGTTCTCGCACATCATCGGCGGGCTTGTGGGCAGCGTGCTCGGTTTCAATCATAAAAAAATAACTTCGAGGTGAAATATGTACGGTTCCATCAAGCATGAATTGGCAGCCAAGCTCAGCGCGATCCGCGCCGAGGGCACCTACAAGGACGAGCGCGTCATTGTGACGCCGCAGGGCGCCTCGATTCGCGTATCCGACGGCGCCGATGTGCTCAACTTCTGCGCGAACAACTATCTCGGCCTCTCGAACGATGCCCGGATTCAGGCTGCCGCGGTCGAAGCGATGCGGCGCTACGGGTATGGGCTCTCCTCGGTGCGCTTTATCTGCGGCACACAGACCCAGCACAAGGAACTCGAGCGGAAAGTCGCTGATTTCCTCGGCATGGAAGACGCGATCCTCTTTTCTTCGTGCTTCGACGCGAACGGCGCGGTCTTTGAACCGCTCCTCGACGAAAACTCGGCGATCATCACCGACAGCCTGAACCACGCCTCGATCATCGACGGAGTGCGGCTCTGCAAAGCGAAGCGCTGGATCTACAAACACGCGGACATGCGCGATGTCGAGGAAACCGATCTCGAAACGGGCAAGCCCCTCAAGGGACTCGAGCGCTGCCTAAAAGAGGCTCAGGGCAGTCATGTCATCATGATTGCGACCGACGGCGTGTTCTCGATGGACGGCGACATCGCCAATCTGAACGCGATCTGCGACCTCGCGGATCGCTACGGCGCCCTCGTGATGGTCGACGACTCGCACGCGACGGGCTTTATGGGCGCGCGCGGACGCGGTACATGGGAGCACTGCGGTGTCGGTGTTCGCGTGGATATCATTACGACCACCTTCGGCAAGGCGCTCGGCGGTGCCTCGGGAGGCGTCATCGCTTCGCGGCGCGAAATCGTCGAGTTTATGCGCCAGAAAGGACGCCCCTACCTTTTCTCGAACACCCTCGCGCCGGCGATCGTGGGCGGCACCCTCGCCGCGCTCGACATCCTCACCGAATCGACCGAACTTCGCGATCGCCTCGAGATCAACACTTCGCTCTTCAGATCGCTCATGACCGCGGCCGGCTTCGACATCCGCCCCGGCGTACACCCTATCTGCCCCGTGATGCTCTACGACGAAAAACTGGCGCACCGCATGGCGGACGAGCTCCTCGACGAGGGCATCTATGTGATCGGCTTCTCCTTCCCCGTGGTGCCCAAGGGCAAGGCGCGCATTCGTGTGCAGATCTCGGCGGCCCACTCCGAGGAGCAGATCCGTCGCGCTGCCGGCGCATTTATAAAGGTGGGGAAAAAGCTGGGCGTGATATGAGCGCCTGTTCTGACGGTGGCGAGGCGCGACTCGATGCCGCGGGCCGCCCCAGCGCGCCCGCGCCTCTTTACCTTCGCGCTTTTTGTTGATACTTTTTCATATATTCAATTTACATTCTATTTCTCTCCGAGAGGTGAGTACAATGCCTACGTATGAATATGAATGCCGCGAGTGCAGCTACACATTCGAGGCCTTCCAGTCCATAAACGATGATCCGCTCGAAAAA
>JAKALZ010000098.1 GCA_021813065.1 bacterium | reverse complement strand
TGAGCATTCACATCGCTGCGCAAAAGGGACAAATCGCCGACAAGATTCTTCTCCCCGGCGATCCGCTTCGAGCGAAGTTCGTCGCGGAAAATTACCTGGAAAATCCAGTGCGTTTCAACGAAGTCCGCAATATGTTCGGCTACACTGGCCTCTATAAGGGGCAGCCCGTCTCGGTGATGGGCACTGGAATGGGCATGCCGAGTCTCTCGATCTACGTCAACGAACTGATCCGCGATTACGGCGTCAAGCGGCTCATACGCATCGGCACCTGCGGCGGCATGCACTCCTACGTCAATGTGCGCGACATCGTGCTCGCGATGAGTTCCAGCACGGATTCGGCGGTGAACCAGGTGCGCTTCAGCGGGATGGATTACGCCCCGACAGCTTCGTTCTCGCTGCTCAAGGCGGCGTGGGACGCGGCTTCGGCGAGAAAACTCAAGGTGTTCGCGGGGCCTGTGCTGAGCTCGGACATGTTCTATACGGAAGATCCCGATCAGTGGAAGCTGTGGGCGAAATTCGGCGTGGTGGCGGTGGAGATGGAGACTGCTGAGCTCTACACGCTGGCAGCGAAGTATGGCTGCGAAGCGCTCTCGGTGCTCACCGTGTCGGATCACCTGGTAACAGGCGAGACAACGACCTCGGAGGAGCGACAGATATCGTTCCGCGCGATGATGGAAGTGGCGCTCGAGGCGATATTTGCCTGATTGATCTGGCGCGGCGATAAAGGGGCGCACCTGGCTGCATGCGCGCACCTGGTTTCATGCGCGCTCACGCGATATACGGAGCGCCCGCCCGAAATTTTAGACGCTCTTGAAAGCCTCTATATCCCGCTCAATCTTTTGGGTCTGGGTATAGAGGTTATCTTTTATCCGTTTGAGTTCGGAGCTCACTTCTTGCGCGAGACGGGCTTCTTCCGCTTTCCTCTGTTCGAGCGCGTCCTGTGACACCTTGCGAATCTTCGCGTCCATCGAGCTGAGCCAGCTGTCGATCTGCTCGTCCATCACATGTCGTCTCGCCTCGAGTTCGGCGCTGATACTCTGCTCGAACGCGCCAAAGGCCTCGGCGACATTGCCTTCCGCCGCTCCTTTGAGTTCGGCGCTTCGGCTCTTGGTCTCGTCCAACGATGCGCGAAGCGAAGAAATTTCCCCGAGGAATTCCTTTTCGAAGGATGCGCGGTGAGCCTCGAAGGCTTGCCCAAATTGGGCGAACTGCTCTTCGAGAGCGCCGCGTTCGGCTTTGAAGCGCGCGACGAGCGCTGAAGCTGTTTCGGTCGTCTCCTTCTGGACGCGGGCCATTTCCGCCGACATCGCGTTGAGCGCGGCCTTCGCCTCCGCGAGTCGCCGCTCCGTGTCTGAGACCTGCGAGGCGGTCGAAGAAGAGAGGGTTTTGAGCGCCTCCTCGGAGTTCCGCGACTGAGATTCGAGTTGCTGCGCGATTGCCGCGAGCCGTTCTTCGGTGTGGCGCGACAGATCGTCGAAGCCTGCCGCGATGTGGCCGCGAAGCGTGGAGAAGGCAGTGTCTTCGATAGAGCGCGCCCTCGAGGCGGCTGCTTCGAGCGAATTAGCGGTCATAGTGTCGATCTGCTCGCGGAGCGAGGACGCCTGATCAATGGCTGTCTGTGCGTCCGCTCTCGACAGCTCGAATTTTTCGACGATTTCCGTGAGTCGCTCGCGGAGCTGGTCGAGGATATCGTCGCGGAATCCGTCGAGGATCCGCTTCGCGTCGAGCGCAAATTGCTCCTTGACCTTCGGCATCTCAGCCTCGATGCTGTCCATTTTTTTGCCCGCGCTCTCGAGCCGGCGAGCGAGGGTTTCGATGTAGTCGTTTTTTTCGGCGAGGTGCGCGATGTTCTGGTCCACGCGTTTGGTCATATCCATGAGCTGCGAAAGAATGTTGTCGTAGTCTTTGAAGCGATTGGCTATTTCTGTGATAGAGTCGGATTTTTCGTCGATCGCGCTCTGGGCTTCTTGAATCTTCTCAAGAACGACCTTGGCCGCCTTTTGTTGAACGTCGAGATCGATTCCGTAGTGCTTTATCTCTTCGGATTTCGATTCGACATAAGAGCCGAGCTCGCCTTTGAGCTTCTCGCCCATCCGTTTCAGCTTTTCAAGCGATCGATTGTCGGCGGTGAGCAGATGATAGGCGCCAAACATCGCCATGACGATGACGAGCGTTACCAGATTTCCGACTGAAAACAGCATTCAGGGCTCCTTTTTTCAAGTATAGCGTCCAAATATGTTTTAAAGAAGTGCTGTCGCGGTCAAATTTTGAATCGGAAAACGCTCTGCGTGCGAAAAAATCGTGCTTGAACGGCGTACAATCGCGTTGGGCGGACTCAACGCGAAATACGCGGAAATCGGGGCTGAGTGCTTGACAAAATATTTCCTTCAGTTACAATGCTCTCCGCGAATCGAAGGGAGGTGAGAATTATCCATCAGATCACTGTCGAGGACAATGAGCCCCTCGAAAAGGCACTGAAGCGCTTCAAACGAATGGTCGAAAAGGAAGGCATCATTCGCGAGTGGAAACGCCGCGAATACTTTGAAAAACCATCTGCCATCCGCAATCGCGAAAAGAAAGCGCTCGAACGAAAGCTCATGAAAAAAACCCGCAAAGCGCAGGAAAGTAAATATTGAAACCGAGGCGGCATGGGCCGCCGCTACGAAAAGCCGCTGGTATAGCGGCTTTTTTTTCTTATTAGGAAAGGAAATTATGCGCGCGCGAACTCTATCGCTCATAAAAACATGTATCGCTGGCGCAATGGCGGTGCTTCTCTTTACCGCCTGCGCTCAACGCGGATCGAGTCAGGATATCAACAAGCCCAATCCGAAGCTCAAGACAATCGATCTGCGGATAGGCTCTGTGGTGGTAAAGGCCGAAGTCGCGCTCACCGAGATCGAGCGGAACCGCGGACTCATGTTCAGAAGCTCCCTCCGCGATGGCGAGGGCATGCTCTTTGTCTTCGATTTCGATCAGCAGGTCTCCTTTTGGATGAAGAACACCAAGCTGCCGCTCTCGCTCGCGTACATTCTCGCGGACGGCACCATCGTCCAAATTCTCGACCTTGTGCCATTCTCCGAGGAGCCCCGGCCCTCATCGCGCAGCGTCCGCTACGCTCTCGAAGTACCGCAAGGCTGGTTCGGGCGGGCCGGAATACAAGTCGGCGATCGAGTTCAGATTCCCTCGCTTAACTAACATCGCGTTGGGCTGTTTTTCCCGCGAATCGTCTGCGAGGCGGCTCGTGAGCCTTTGATCGCACCGACAGGAGCTTCCGTGCTCCGCCACGGTGTTCCACCGCCCTCCACCGCGACGCACCGGACCTTATCCATCATTGCCAAATATCCAATCAGGCTGTAATTTATATACGCAAAATATACAACGACATATTTATAAGGAAATATCATGCTCGGTATTGTGAAATACGGAGAACTAGTTCTCACCCAGAAGGCGAATGAGGTTACGGAGTTCAACCTCAACCTTGAAAAGCTCGTGTTCGAGATGCACGATGCCATGGTCCGCGACCACGGCATGGGACTCGCCGCCCCGCAGGTGGGCGTGTCGCTCAGGGTGTTCATCGTGGGGATCGATGGCGAACCGCTGCGGGTGTTCATCAACCCGAAGATCACCGCCGCGAGCGAAGAGACGAGCGAGTACGAGGAAGGCTGTCTGTCCTTCCCCGGCCTCTACTTCAACGTCACGCGCCCTTCCGCCGTGGAAATCGAAGCGGTCGATGTGCGTGGCAAACCCTTCAAGATGAGCGCCGACGGTATTCTCGCCCGCGTCATACAGCACGAGTACGACCACCTCGATGGCGTGCTCTTCATCGACAGGATTTCCCCCGCCAAACGCCGGCGCGCCATGGCGCACTTCAGCCGCATGATGAGTATGTGAGGTGACGAGCATGCGCGTGCTCTTCGCGGGAAGCCCTGAAATCGCGGTGCCGGCTCTCAAGGCAATCGCAAGCTCAAGGCACTCTGTAGTCGGAGTGCTTACAAACCCCGAAGCGAAGGTGGGGCGCGGCCTGAGGCTGAGCGACACTCCGGTCGCGTCGGCGGCCAAAGCGCTCTGGGGAAACGACACGCCAATCTTTACCTTTGAGTCGCTTAAAACCGAAGCGCGCGAGGCTATTGCCGCGCGTGTGCCCGATATCCTCGTCTCATTCGCGTACGGACGCATTTTTGGTCCGAAATTTATGTCCATCTTTCCGCGCGGCGGCATCAATGTGCACCCAAGCCTCCTTCCGCGCTGGCGGGGAAGCTCGCCCATTCAGCACGCAATCCTCGCGCGCGACGCCGAAACGGGCATTTCGGTTCAGCTTCTCGCCCCTGAAATGGATACCGGTGCTATCCTCCTCGCGCGACGCTTCCAGCTCAACGGAAAGGAGACCGCGCGCACGCTCTCCGAATTTTGCGCCGAAGCGGCCGCGCCGATAGTGGTCGAAGCGCTCAACGCGATCGAAGAGGGAAAGGCCCATCCTCTTCCGCAGCGCGGCGAACCCACCTACTGCGGAAAGATCGCGAAAGAAGATGGAAAAATCGACTGGACCAGCGCCTCGCTGGAGATCGACGCGAAGATGCGCGCATTCGACCCCTGGCCGGGCTCCTTCACCTTTTTCAGGCAGACGAGGCTCTCGATCCTCGAGGCGGAGCCCGCCGACGATTTTATCGCCGACATCGGCGCGGAGCATGTGACAAATTCGCCTCCGGGGACTATAATCGCAGTATCCGCGCAGAGAGGCATCATAATGGCGACAGGGCGAGGATATATCGCGGTGAAACGCCTTCAGCTCGCGACGCGCAAGGCTTCGGGATATCGCGATTTCGCGAATGGAGTGAGGGAGCTTATCGGCACGGTCCTGGAGTGAGCGCCGCGCTCGCCCGCCAAGCTGCCCTATCAAGCCAATGGCCGCGCGTGAAGGAATAAGATGACATGGCAAAGAAAGATTTTAAAGATATTACCGAGACACTAAAACAAACCGCGTCGAAAGCTCCCGCAAAAGTTACAGCCGCGGTCAAGAACGTTGTCGAGACCGCCAACGAGCAACGCCAGCGAATCTCGGAGTGGACCAAGCCGCAGAAACGCACTTTTGTGCTCTTCGGCATTCTCATGTTCCTCGTGCTGGCATTTGTCGCGGTGTTCGTGTTTTTTCTGACGCTCAAGGGCGCGGAGCGCACTATGGTTCCCGATGTGCGGCACATGGACCTCGCCGACGCGCTCGTGACCATGCAGCAGCGCGAGCTTTATCCCCGCCTCACACTCCGATTCACCGACAATCCCCTCGACCGGAACCTTGTGCTGGACCAATCGCCGCCCCCCGGAAGCATCGTCAAGGCGGGCAGACGCATCAACCTCGTGGTGAGCCGCGGCGCGGTGCTCGACAAGATTGAGGATTACTCAGGCCGCAACATCGACGACCTTCGGCTCTACCTGCAGGGGCTCCAGGCTACCTCAAAGGGGCTCGTCAGCATTCGTGAGCCGCCGCTCTATATCTTCGACAACTCGGCGCCCGGGACCATCCTCGACCAAAATCCGAAACCCGGCACCGAAATTTCGGGACCCACCGTGCTCGATCTCGTGGTCAGCAAAGGGCCCGAAGCCAAAGACATCGCGATGCCCTCGCTCATTGGGCTCTCGATAAAGGAAATGGCCTCGAAGGCGGCGCAAGCGCCTCTCGTGTTCAACTACAAAATGCGCGCGGCCCACGACAAAGAGACTCCGGGAACGGTAGCGGAACAGTCGGTGGCTGCCGACACGACGCTCAAGCAACTCGATCCCGTGCAGGTCACGATCGCCGCGCCGACCGCGAAGAAGGGCACCTCGTCGGGCGTCTTTGAGTACACGCTCCCTGAGTATCCCTATATCGTGCCTGTCGAACTCGATGTGATCGCGCCGAGCGGAACCAGAACATCGGTGTACTCGGTGAAGCACCCTGGAGGCAGCTTTAGCGCGCCCTTCTCGGTGCAGAGCGGATCGGTGCTCGTGCTGATGGTCAGCGGGGCGGAGGTGACGCGCAAGGAGGTGAAGTGATGAACGAGCGCGGAGAAATTCCTGTTGAAATTGTTCACCTCTACGCCTACGACATCGGGCGGGCAGTCGACCTCAAAAAAGTTGCCTCGCTTGTTCCAGCCCACCACGACATCGTGTTCGCCAAACGGCGCGATACGCCCGTTTCTCTCACGCTGCCCAAGCCTTTAGTGCTTGTGGTGAGCACCGACGAGTGCGATTCGAAGAGTTTCGAAAAAATCACCGCGGTGGCGAAGATCTACGACGACGGCGCCGTGACGCTCATTGTCCGCTATCGAACGATGTCCCGTTTCGAGGATCTCATCGAGAAGGCCAACCTTCCCGTGCGCGACACGAGCGGCGCGATCTCGATCGAACAATTCGCGGAATCGTCCTTCAAAATGGTCTACGAAGCGATTCGCAGCGCCGTTTCGGGCGCCAAGGAGATGCGCGTCAACGACCGCGAGACCTACACTGCCTTCTGTCTCCTCGAGTGTCCGGGTGGCGATCCGAAGGCTTTCATCGAGGCGAACAAGGACATCGCCGCGAGCCTTCTCTCCGGAGAGCGAACCGGCACCCTCCATCTGAACCAAATCGAGCAGATCCTCGACAAGCCTTTCAGCTACCGGAAGGAAGATATCGCGATATTCGACATGGAACGCTGCCTTATCGTCGACCCGACCGCGGATTATGACGATATCCTCATTATCGCGGAGCACGCCAATTATCGGCTCATTGAGCTCCGCGAACTCGACTTTTTGCTCGACGAGTGGCTCGGCCAGGCTGAGCAGGACATACGTCGCCTCTACCTCTCGGGCCGTCGCCGGCGGTTCAGCGACCGCACCTTGAGGCTGAAGCTGGCGCAGGTTCAGGGGCTGCGCTTCGACGCGCTCTTCACTCTCGAAAACCTCGACAACTCGTCGAAGATCATCGGCGACTACTTCCTTGGAACGATCTACCATCGGCTCTGCGAAATTTTCAACACCGACGAGTGGAAATTCTCGGTTG
>JAKALZ010000097.1 GCA_021813065.1 bacterium | reverse complement strand
GTCTATCTACGAAGCGGCCATCCATCAGGCAATGGAGACGGCCATGGCGGTTGGTCCGACAGCCGGCTGGCCTCTACGGGGAGTAAAGTCGGTTGTGGAGGCATTCGCGCAGCCCGCAGGTTCGGATAAGCGCGCGGAAACAGCGGTCGAGGCGGGAGCATCAGCGGCCTTTCGCCGAGCGATTGAGGCAGCGGGGAGTCTGATCCTCGTCCCCATCGTGCAGATTGCCGTCGAAGTGCCAGACGCTTGGTTCGGTCCTGCCCTTGCATCGCTGCAGGCTCACGGCGCGCGGATCGAATCAGCGGAAGACGCGGGAGGGATGAAGACCATCGTCGCCTATGCCCCAATGGAAAAATTATTCGGGTACGCGACTTCGCTGAGGTCCATTACCGAAGGACGCGGCATTTACCAGGCTAAATTTGATCGATTTGGAAATGAGCTCGATTATTGAGCCTAAAAAAAAAGGAAGCATTCGCGTTCGTGCCTATCAGTAGCATATATTGCTTAAGAAAAGAAAAAGATGCATATACATCTTTGGGCTATTGCGCAATCTTGATTCTTTGCTTATAATCCGAAAGCCCAAATAAGTAAATTCTGGCGTAGCATCCGACGGCACCGATGCCGGCGGACGGTATTCGCGGTTCTATTCATGTTGTGAAACGCTGCGAAGTGCCGGTGACGAAGCCAAGGAGGAGATGAATATGGCCAAAGAAAAATTCGAGCGTACCAAACCTCACATGAACGTTGGTACCATCGGACACATCGACCATGGCAAGACGACGCTTAGTGCGGCCATCACCATGTACTGCGGACGCAAGTTCGGCGACAAGGTGCTCAAGTACGAAGATATCGACAACGCACCGGAAGAGAAGGCACGCGGTATTACGATCAACACGAGGCACCTCGAGTATCAGTCGGCGAAGCGACACTACGCGCACATCGACTGCCCGGGACACGCGGACTACATCAAGAACATGATTACTGGCGCCGCGCAGATGGACGGGGCGATTCTCGTCGTATCAGCGCCGGATTCGGTTATGCCCCAGACCCGAGAGCACGTGCTGCTCGCCCGCCAGGTCGGCGTTCCCGCGATTCTCGTGTACCTCAACAAGGTCGACCTTGTTGATGATCCCGAACTTCTCGACATCGTCGAGGAAGAGGTGCGCGATCTTCTCAACTTCTATGGATTCCCTGGCGACAAGACACCGATCATCCGCGGTTCAGCCTTCAAGGCGATGACCGAGCCGGACAATCCCGAAGCCACAAAATCGATCCAGGAGCTTCTCGACGCGATGGACAGTTTCTTCCCGGATCCTGAGCGCGCTATTGATAAGCCCTTCCTTATGCCGATCGAAGACGTGTTCTCCATTTCCGGTCGCGGCACTGTCGTTACCGGCCGTGTCGAGCGCGGCGTCGTGCATATCAACGACCAGGTCGAAATCGTCGGTATCAAGCCAACCAAGACTACTGTCGTCACCGGCGTGGAAATGTTCAACAAGCTGCTCGACGAGGGTCGGGCGGGCGACAATATCGGTACCCTTCTCCGCGGTATCGATAAGAAGGAAGTTGAGCGCGGACAGGTTCTCGCGAAACCGGGTACTATTACGCCGCACACCAAGTTCAGAGGCCAGGTCTACGTTCTGTCCAAAGAGGAAGGCGGACGTCACAGCCCGTTCTTCTCCGGATACAGACCCCAGTTCTACTTCCGCACGACGGATATCACTGGCGCGGTCAAGCTCCCCGAAGGGAAAGACATGGTCATGCCTGGCGATAGCACCGAGATCGAAGTTGAGCTGATTTACCCGATCGCCATGGAAAAGGGGCTCAAGTTTGCTATCCGCGAGGGTGGCCACACGGTCGCTTCAGGTCAGGTTGTCGAGGTGATCCAGTAATTTTTCACTAAAAGCTCGCGGAAGTGCGTTCCGTGATTAGCTACTGGACAAATACTTTTTCAAGTGCTACTATGGCGTGCCCTTGTTGAGCAGGGGCACGCTTTTGTGTGATAAGGCGATTTGATCGCCGATGGTGGAAGCCCAATTTCCGCCAGCGCTTATGGTTGCCGGCGCGCCTGCCTGGGTACGGCCGATAACGCGAGCGCAAGAGATCTTTGGAGGACCTATGAAAGACAGAATCCGAGTCAGGCTTAGAGGCTTCGATGTGCGCCTTGTCGACGACAGTGCCAAGAGTATCATCAAGACTGTGCAGGATGCTGGTTCGAAGGTTTCCGGCCCCGTGCCGCTCCCCACTCGAATCAATAAGTTCACAGTGTTGCGCTCACCGCATGTGCACAAGAAAAGCCGCGAGCAGTTCGAGATGAGAACCCACAAGCGCCTCATCGATATCATCGAGCCGACCCCAGAAGTTATGGACGCGCTCATGAAGCTCGAACTTCCCTCGGGAATTGATGTCGAAATCAAGCAATAAACCTTTGTCCGTCGCGACAGAGTCTTTAATGCCGTAACGCCCGGCTGCGTGCCGGAAGCGTTCAACGCAGGAGTACCGAATGATCGGTGTCATTGGAAAGAAAATGGGAATGACCCAAGTGTTCGATGAAATCGGACGAATTGTTCCGGTTACCGTCGTCAAGGTTGTCCCCAACATGGTGGTCGGCGTGAAGACCGCTGATAAGGACGGATATAACGCTGTCCTTATCGGCGTGTACGAGAGAAAGAAATCTCGTGTCACGAAGCCATTTGCCGGCCAGTTCCCTGAGAGCGTCGCGCCCACGAGAATTCTTCGCGAGTTCAGGGATTTTGAGAAGGAAGTCCAGATTGGTCAGGCAATCGACGCCTCCGTCCTCGATGGTGTGCGCTTTGTGGATGTCATGGCTAAATCGAAGGGCAAAGGCTTCCAGGGTGTCGTGAAGCGCTGGAGTTTTGAGGGTGGCCGCGCGACACATGGTTCGAAGTTTCATCGTGAACCGGGTTCTACCGGCAACAGCACGTATCCGCACCACAGCTTCAAGAACATCAAAATGCCCGGACATATGGGTAATGAGCGTGTAACCATGCTGAATCTCAAGGTTGTGCGCGTCGATGCCGAGAAGGGTGTTGTGCTTATTCGCGGTGCGCTCCCCGGCCCGCGGAATTGCGATGTGCTTATTCGCAAGTCGATCAAGAAGAGCTGAAGGCGGAGGACCACATGGAAGGCAAAGTAATTTCCCTTAAAGGGAAAGAGCTCAGAAAAGTTGAGCTGTCTGATGCCGTCTTCGGATTGCCAATCAATGAAGATGTCATTTGGTACGCGGTGAACAACGAGCTCGCGAATGCGCGTCTCGGTACCGCTTCGACGAAAGACCGAGGCGAAGTCCACGGCACCAACCGCAAACCCTTCGCGCAGAAGGGTGGAGGACGTTCCCGCCACGGCGATCTCAAGTCGAATATTTATGTTGGCGGTGGTATCTCGTTTGGCCCCAAGCCTAGAGATTTTTCATACTCGCTTCCGCGCAAAGAGAAGCAGCTCTCGCTCAAGACCATTCTGAGTCTCAAGGTACAAGATGACCTCGTGTCGATCATCGAGGACTTCAGCGTCGAGTCGGGCAAGACGAAAGATCTGCTGGCGGTGCTCGCGAGCGTCGTCGATCTCAAGAATCCCATAAGGACTGTCTTGATCCTCAAGGATGACGATCCCATGGTGAAGCGGGCGGCCAGGAACATTCCTTGGCTCAGCTATCTCACCTACAATCGTCTGCGGGCGCACGATCTCTTCTACGCCCGCAAGGTGATCATGATGGAAGGCGCATCGGCGAAGCTCAATGAGTTCTACGCCGGCGAGAAGAAGGAGAGCTGAACATGGAATATGACGCGATTCTGATCGAACCCGTGCTCTCCGAGAAGAGCAACATCATGCGAGAGCTTGGGCAGTACATTTTCAAGGTCGACCCCCGCGCGACAAAGCCGATGATCATGGAAGCGGTCGCGAAGACCTTCAATGTGCACCCGGTGAGCTGCAGGGTGATCAATGTCACCTCGAAGCCGAAACGGCTCCGGGGCAGGGCTGGTCGAACTGCCGAGTGGAAAAAGGCGATTGTCAGACTCCAGAAGGGCGAGACGATCCGAGTGTTCGAAGGCGCATGATAAGGATGTGAGGTAGAACTATGGCGATTAGAACATTTAGACCTGTAACGCCTGGCCTCCGCCATCGTGTGCAGGTTGTCAATCAAGAGATTTCGACTAACGAGAGCAGTCCCGTTAAGTCACTCTCTAAGGGTAAGAACAGCACCGGCGGAAGAGCCTCGAACGGACGCATATCCGTTCGACACCACGGCGGTGGTCACAAAAGAAAATATCGAGTTATCGACTTTAAGCGCAATAAATTTGGCATTCCCGGAAAAGTCAGCGGCATTGAGTACGATCCAAACCGCAGCGCGAACATCGCCCTCATCACTTATACGGATGGTGAAAAGCGCTATATCCTCAGCCCGAAGGGCCTGAAGGTTGGACAGACCATCCTTTCCGGTCCCGACGCGGCGCTGGAGGTTGGCAACGCGCTTCCTCTCGAGAAGATCCCGGTTGGCTTTACGGTGCACAATGTCGAGCTCACGCTCGGTCGCGGTGGCCAGCTAGCCCGTTCCGCGGGAGTCAGCGCGCTTATCGCGGCGCAGGAAGGCGACTATGTCGTTCTCAAGCTCCCTTCGGGCGAACAGCGCATGGTGTTCAAGAAATGCATCGCGACGATCGGTCAGGTCGGCAACGATGAGCACATGAATGAGCGGATCGGAAAAGCCGGGCGCACGCGCTGGCTGGGAATCCGGCCGACGGTTCGTGGAACGGTCATGAACCCGGTCGACCATCCGCATGGTGGTGGTGAAGGAAGAGGCAAAGGCTTCAAGCAGCCTGTGTCTCCGTGGGGTCAGCCGGCGAAGGGCTACAAGACTCGTGATACGCACAAGCCTTCGAGCCGCTTCATTGTCAAGCGGCGCAAGTGAGATAGAGGAGCAAACCCGTGTCCAGGTCCGTAAAGAAAGGGCCCTTCATCGAGAAGAGCCTGTACAAGAAAGTAATTGAAATGAGCAGAGCGGGGGAGAAGAAGCTTGTGAAGACATACTCCCGCACTTCGACAATCATCCCCGAAATGGTCGGGCAGACGATTTCTGTGTATAACGGCAAAACGTGGATTCCTGTCTATGTGACCGAAAACCTCGTTGGCCACAAGCTCGGCGAGTTCGCCGCCACCCGCGTGTTTCGTGGTCATGCAGGCAGCGACAAGAAAGCTGAGAAGAAGTAGGGGTGCTGAAAATGGCGAATACTAAAACTGGCTACAGAGCCACGTCGAAATGGCTGATCGCCTCGCCGTTCAAGGTGCGCCCGGTCGCCGATCTCGTTCGTGCCAAGCCGTATACCGAGGCGATGGCCATGCTCGAGAATATGCCGCACAAGGGTGCCAAGCTTATTCGGAAGGTGGTTTTATCCGCGGCGGCCAACGCGCTGAACAAGAACCGGAAGCTCGGTGAGGATATGCTCTTCATTAAAGAGCTTCGCATCGATGAAGGCCCGAGACTCAAGAGAATTTGGTTTCGCGCCCGCGGGAGGGCGGATATGCAATTGAGACGCATGTGCCATATTTCCTGCGTCGTCGACGAAATCGGCAAGAAGACGGAGGCGTAAGGTGGGTCAGAAAGTAAATCCGATTGGATTAAGAATCGGTATCAACAAAGACTGGAGCTCGCACTGGTACGTGGAGCCCCGGGATTATGCGAAGACCTTGCACGAAGATCTCACGATCCGACGCCGCCTTCTTGAGCTGCCCGAGACCAAAGGCGCTGATATCTCTGAGATCGAGATTATCAGACACCCACAGCGCGTCACGATTGTGATCCACAGCGCTCGCCCTGGCGTTCTTATTGGAACCAAGGGTGCGAACATCGACAAGATCGGCGCCGAAATCCAGAAAGTGACCCAGAAAAAGCTGCAGATTAAGATCAAAGAGGTGAAGAAGGTCGATACCAACTCTCAAATTGTCGCGCAGAATATCGCTCGACAGCTTGAGAACAGGCAGTCGTTCCGCCGCTCAATGAAGATGTCGATTCAGAACGCGCTGAAAGCGGGAGCGCAGGGCTGCAAGGTGAGACTTTCTGGTCGTCTTGGCGGCGCCGACATGTCCCGCACTGAGGAGCTCAAGGAAGGACGCATTCCTCTCCACACGCTTCGCGCCGATATCGATTACGGTTTTGCCGAGGCGAATACCACTTTCGGCAAAATCGGCGTAAAGGTCTGGATTTATCAGGGCATGGTATACACCCAGGATAAGAATGAAGATGCCGGCCAGCTCGCGAAGAGGTCACGACGTGACTCTTCAGAAGAGGGGCGAGGCGAACGCCGTGAGGGCGGCCCGGAGAGGCGAGAGCGCAGAGAGCGCTCGGATCGCGGAGAGCGCCGATCGGGCCCCAGACCTGAAGCGAACAGAGCTGAAGGTGAGGCAAGGAGCTAATCTATGCTGATACCGAAGAGAGTTAAACACAGAAAGCAGCAGCGTGGACGAATCCACGGCGAGGCTCACTCTGGCAACGCCATCGCTTTCGGCGACTACGGCCTTGTGAGTCTTGAGCCGCACTGGATCACCAACCGCCAAATTGAGGCTGCTCGTATCGCGCTCAATCGCTACATCAAGCGCGGTGGCAAAATGTGGATCCGCATTTTCCCGGATAAGCCATATTCCAAGAAACCACTGGAAACACGCATGGGCCGTGGAAAGCCGGGTCCGGAATACTGGGTCGCGGTCGTCAAACCAGGAACCGTTCTGTTCGAGCTTTCGGGCGTCGAGCCGAAGATGGCCGAAGAGGCGATGCGCCTTGCTGGCTCGAAGCTCCCCGTTAAGACGAAATTCGCCGCGCGCGAGGAGATGGAGTGATCGCCATGAAGAATTCTTTTAAAGATATGAAGTTGGCCGAAATGATCGTAACGCGCGGTGAGCTGCGCAAGAAATATTTCGACCTCAGGTTCCAAATGGTGGTCGGACATGTAGAGAATCCGCTTGAGAAAAGGAATCTTCGCCGTCAGATCGCGAGGATCGAAACGAGGATTGCCGA
>JAKALZ010000096.1 GCA_021813065.1 bacterium | reverse complement strand
CTCTCCCTCGCGGCGTTCAATCTCAAGGCGCCTTTCGCGACGCAGCCGGCGCTGCTCACCTCGATCGGACAGAGCGCCGATGTCGAAATGGCGAAGGCGATCATGACGAGGGCAAAGCTCAGCTTTACCATGGATTCACTCGTGAAGGCTCAAGGGTTGGCCGCCAGCAACGCGAAAACACTCATCATCGTTATCGGGGGATCATCGAAGGGGCTTGGAGCCGCGGGCATCTCGGCGGACGCTGAACTCGACCGCACGAAGGCGCTCCTCAATGAAGCGAAGAAGCGCGGCATGAAGATCATCGGAATGCACATCGGCGGCGAAGCGCGGCGCGGCGAGCTCTCCGACCGCTTTATCAACGCGGCCGTTCCCTACTGCGATTACATTATCGTCGTGACGGAAGGCAACGGAGACGGGCTCTTCACCAAGCTCTGCGGGACAAAGATTCCCCTGGACAATGTCGATAAGATTTCCCAGCTTGGCGCGCCGCTCGCGGCCGCGTTCTTGAAATAGCGAGGCTCGAAGTGTCACAGGAATTCTGGCTCTTTATACTTATGGTTGGCGTGTTCGCCGCCGGCTGTTTCGCGCTCAAGTGGCCGGTGTCGGTCTCGATGCTGTTGGCGTCGGTGGCGGGAGCGCTCGCGGGCGGCGTGCAGGATCCGATCCGCCATCTTGTCGAGGGAACATTCGGCTACGTCGATACGATTATGACGATTGCCACCGCCATGATGTTCATGACGGGTTTCCGCGACTCCGGAGCGCTGGAAGCGCTGACCGCCGCAGTTATTAAGAAATTTCATAAACTTCCGGGCATCCTGACGGTGCTTTTGACCTTCGTCATCATGGTGCCGGGCATGATCACCGGAAGCTCGACCGCGTCGGTCTTAACCTCGGGCGCGGTGGTCGCGCCGATGTTCATGTCGATGGGTATGTCGGCGGTGGATTCCGGCGCGCTCATATCGATCGCCGCGATTCTCGGCATGATCGCTCCTCCGGTGAATATCCCCGCGATGATCATTGGCGGCGGCATCGACATGCCCTACGTGGGCTTTGAGTTGCCGCTCATTCTGCTCACCTTTCCGCTCGCCATTGTATTCGCTCTGTGGTTTGGCTGGAGGAAGGTCAAAAAAGGCGATCACTCGGCGATGCTCTCCAAGCTCGATTTTTCGACCTTGAACAAGTATGGCGGGTTAAGGCTCTTTTCTCCGCTCATTTTCATCTTTGTGCTGATGATCCTCGACAAGGCCGTACCGCGCATTTTCAGCCTCGGCATGCCGCTCATCTTCATTCTGGGCACCGCGCTCACGTGGATTGCGGGGAAGCGCTTCAATATTTTGAAGTCGGCTAAGAAATCGATAGAGGATGTCATGCCCGTACTGGGCATTCTGGTCGGCGTGGGCATGTTCATCCAGATCATGACCGCCACAGGAGTGCGCGGTTTTATCGTCGTGAACGCTCTCTCGGTGCCGCCCGCGCTGCTCTACCTCATGATAGCGATCTCGATTCCTCTTTTTGGGGCGATTTCGGCCTTTGGCTCCGCGAGCGTGCTCGGCGTGCCCTTTATGCTGGCGCTGCTGAGCCAGGATCAGATCATCGCGGCCGCGGCGCTCTCGCTGATCGCCTCGCTGGGCGACTTCATGCCGCCGACGGCGCTCGCGGCGATTTTTGGCGCACAAGTGGTAGGTCTCGAAAAGTATGGCGGTGTTCTCAAGAAACTTATAATCCCTGGGATCATCATTGTGGTCTACGCCATACTCTTTATCGTATTCTCGAAGCAGATCAGGGCAATTCTGTAGGAGGGTGATCATGTTCTTTATATACCTTGCGATTCTCGCGGTCGTGCTCGCCCTCACGGTCTGGGTGCTCTTCGATACGAAGAAGCTCTCTCTGCAGGTGACGGCGGCAATGGTGATCGTGCCGCTTCTGCTCAGGCTATTGATGATTAAATGAGGTCGGCGAACATGCAGAAACATACGATTACAGCGATTATTTGTCTGGCGGGCGCGCTGGTCGCCTCCGCCATCGCCGGAGCTTCATTTCTCTCGATGCGCACACCCGATATCATCGTGCGCGGCCCCGGCGTCACCGAAGTCAAGATGCTCTCGGACTGGTTCCCCGGCATCAAGGGCACCGCGGGCGACACCGAAGTCTATGTGATGAAAGGCGCCGACGATGGCGAATCGATGCTCGTGCTCGGGGGAACGCATCCCAACGAGCCCTCGGGCCACCTTTCGGCTATCCTGCTCATCGAAAACGCGATTCCGAAGACGGGCACGCTCTATGTGATTCCGCGCGCGAACAATTCTGGATTCACGGTGAATGATCCTCAGGAAGGCTCGCCGCAAAGTTACACGATTCAGACCCCGAGCGGTCCCCGCTGGTTCCGCTATGGGTCGAGGGCGACCAATCCGATCGATCAGTGGCCGGATCCCAATGTCTACATCCATGCCTCGTCCGGACAGACACTCTCCGGCAGCGAAACGCGAAATCTCAACCGAGGTTACCCCGGCCGTCCCGACGGCACGCTCACCGAAAAGGTGTGCTACGGCATTGTCCAGCTCATCAAGCAGCAGAATGTGACGATCACCGTGGACCTCCACGAGGCTTCGCCTGAGTACCCAGTGATCAACGCGATCGTGGCGCATCCGAAGGCCATGCAGCTCGCGTCGGACACGGTGCTCGGCCTCGAGATGCAGGACATAAAGATCAGCCTCGAGCCCTCGCCGGTCAACCTCCGCGGGCTTTCACACCGCGAACTGGGCGATTTTACCGATACGCTTCCCCTCCTGATGGAGACCGCGAACGCGTCGCAGGGACGGCTCAGAGGTAGAACTGACGCGGCGCTCGTGCTCACTGGCAAGGACAAGTGGTATGTGCGCGCAGCGAAGCTCGGGCGCCTCTATGTTCCCTACGATGAGAAGGGCCATCCTATCGAGGAGCGCGTTGGACGCCACGTAACGGCGATCGGTGAAATTCTCAATTCGTGGAATCTCGAGAACCCCGACAAGCCCATCGAGATTGAAAATCTGCCGGGCTATGAGGATTTGCAAACGAAGGGCGTGGGCGCATACCTGTTGCCAATTCCCGCGAAGTAATGGGAATGGCTGGGGTGCCTAGTCGTAAGCCCCGCATGCGCTCCCTTTTGGCGTACCGCGCCGCGCGCGATAGAAGCGCGGCCCGCAGCGGGTGGCTTTGAGGGCTCTGCGCCCGTCGCATGCTGCGAACTCTAGGCGCGAGACGCTTTCTGCGTCTCGCGCCTTTTTTTATTCAATCCTGAACAATTTGAAAAGGAGCCGCTTCGGGCAGTCAAGGAGCGCTGTAAATACGAGCGAGTAAACGATCGCGATCGCGCTTTCCTTGGCGCCCAAGCTCGGAATGATAAATCCGATCGCGCCCATCGCGAAGAAGAGGGCGATGGTTCCGCCCGTGCTCATCAGCAGCACCTTGCCCGGCATCGAGTCCCACACGCAGCGCCGTTCGCGCACGATAAGGACGCGGAACTGGCTTGTGAACACGAGGGTTAAAAGCACAAAGGTCTGGACGTGCGCGTAATCGAGCGCGAGTCTGTTCTTGGCGAGGAATATCGCTCCGATTCCCTGCGCGATGAGCAGAACTCCGATGCCCAGCGACGCGAGCGTGATATTCTTCACTTTCCAAGTGTTGGGCGCCTGGGCGTCGCGCGCATTGTCCGTCGCGAGCGACATGGTGACGAAGTCATTCGCGAACACGAGAAGGCTCATGCCCAGCATCGAGAGGATCATATCCTTGAACATGAAGAATCCCGCCACGAGAAGTCCCAGCACCTGCACTACCTTGGTGACCTTGTTGATGACCCAGGTGAGCATGTGCTGGTAGGTACGCCGCGAGAGCCTGATCGCCTGCACGATGACACCGACGCCCTCGCGGGTCAGGACGACGCTGGCCGATGCCTTGGCGACGTCAGTCGCGTTGCTCACCGCGATGCCCATCTCCGCCTGCTTGAGGGCGGGCGCGTCGTTTACGCCGTCGCCGGTCATGCCGACCATGAGGCCACTCTTCTGGAGCAGGGTGACGATGCGGAACTTGTCTTCGGGGAAGATCTCGGCGAAACCGTCGACCTGCGCGAGCTTTTTTGCCTGGTCGGACTCGGAAAGCCCGTCCAGCTCCTTGATGCTCATGATGTTCGGGCCGATTCCCGCTTCGATCGAGATCTGACGCGCGATGGCGAGGCTGTCGCCGGTCAGCATGATCGGTTTGACACCGAGGGCGCGGAGCTCGGCGATCATGGAGGTGGAATCGGGGCGGATAGGGTCGGCAAGGGCGAGTATGCCGACGAAAGAGAGGGCGGGCGGGGCTGCCGAAGCAGGGGCGGCGCCGGCAGCGGTGCTGACGGCCGCGTTGGCAGCTCCGTTGGCGGCACTCAACCCAATATCGGCGCCCACCTCCGCGCCCGCCTCTATCGACGCGCGCGCCACCGCGAGGGTGCGGTACCCTTTGCTCGCGAACTCCGCGACGCGCTTCTCAGCGGCGGCGCGAACCTCTGACGAAGCCCCGCCGCAGAGCGCAAGAATCTCCGGCACCGCGCCCTTCACCACCCGATACTGCTGGCCATCGCACAGGATGAGGGCTTCGGTGCGTCGAGTCTCAGGCGAGAACGGGGTGTAGGATTTTTGAGCGCAATCTCCTGAGAGCAAATTGCGGGATGCGGCCGCCGCGATCGCCGCGCTGTCGATGAGGTCGGAATTCTGCGCGTTGGACGCCAGCGCGGCGATTCGGAGTACATCGTTTTCGTTGAAGCCCGCGGCGGGCGCCGTGGCCACGACGCTGAGCTTGTTCTGCGTGATAGTGCCGGTCTTATCGAAACAGACCACGCTAATAGAAGCAGCGTCCTCAATGGCGTCGAGGCGCGTGACGAGGGCACCCTGTTCTGCCATCTGCGAGCCTGTCGCGGCCTGCACGATCGTTAGCACCGCGGGAAGCGCCACCGGCACCGCGCCGATCAAGAACGTGACGATAAAGGTCAGCATCATTAAAAAGGAAATATGCAAGACGATCGCGTAGATACCCACGAAGAGCGACGCGGCAAGGCCGAGGTACATCATGTAGCGCACAATGGTGAGCATGACCTGCTCTTGGTGCGATGCCGGTTTCGCGATGCTGACGAGTCCGGCCGTCTTGCCAAAGAAGGTGCTGGAGCCAGTGCTCAACACGAGGCAGCTTGCTTCGCCTCGCCGCGCGATCGAGCTTGCGTGCAGGGTGCCGCCCTCTCCGCGCTCTGCGGGCAGCGATTCGCCGGTGAGCGACGACTCGTCCACCGAGAGGGAGCCGGAGAGAATCTGTGCGTCGGCCGGAATAATGTCGCCGAGTTTTACGAGAATGATGTCGCCTGGAACGAGGAGAGAGGCATCGACAGGCTGCCACGTTCCGTCGCGCAGCGCGCGCGCGTTTATCGCGAGCCGCTTTTTTAGCAATTCGAGCGCCTTCGCTGAGTTCTGTTCATGCAGGAAGCCGATCACCGCGTTTACGCTGAGGAGGAGCAATATGATAATCGCTTCGGTGAGATGTCCGAGGAAGGCCGCAAGCACAATCGCGATTTCGAGGAGCCACGGCATGGGCCCCCAGAATCGCTTCAAAAATTCAAGAATTGGTTTAGCCTTTTTTTCTTCAAGGGCGTTGCGGCCGTAGGTCGCGAGGCGAGACGCGGCTTCCGCTGAGCTGAGGCCTTCGCGACGCGCGTTGAGTCTCGCGAGGTTTTCCGAAGGGGAAGAAACTTCAATATTCATGTATATTTGCTATCGCAGAAAAGTGAAAAACGCAAGCCCGCGCCAGGCGGGCTTGCGCGGATAGCACGCTGTTCAATCGTTCATCGAAAGAATCGGCTCGAGTGCATCGTCGATCTTCTTGAGGACCTCGGGGGTAAGCTTGGGCAACAGGTCGACTGCCGCAAGATTCTCCTCGAGCTGCGAGAGCTTGCTGGCGCCAGTGATGACCGTGCTGACGTTTGGATTGTGCGCGACCCACGCGATGGCGAGCTGGCTCATTGTCGCGCCGAGGGATGTCGCGATGGGGCGCAGACCTTCGATCGCTGAGACAATGTCACCGCGGTACCAGCGCTCCTGGAGCCACTCGTAGCCCGGCAGCGCAAAACGAGAGTCCTTGGGAATACCGTCTTTGTACTTTCCGGAGAGAAGGCCGGAGGCGAGGGGGCTAAAGGTCGTGAGGCCGAGGCCCGTGCCTTCATATAGTCGCGCGAACTCCTTCTCCACCTTGGTGCGCACCAGCATGCTATACTGCGGCTGCTCCATCTGCGGCTTGCGGAGATTGCGCTTGTCGGCGATCTCCCACGCTTCGCGGATTTGCTCGGCCGACCACTCGCTGACGCCCCAGTAGAGCGCCTTGCCCGACGAGACAATGTCGTGCATCGCCCAGACGGTCTCCTCGATAGGAGTGTCGGGGTCGGGGCGATGGCAGAAGAGGAAGTCGACATACTTCATGCCGAGGCGCTCGAGGCTGCCGTCGATCGCCTCGAGGAGGTATTTGCGGTTGAGCGTATTCTTTTCGTTCGGGCCATCGTTGATGCCCCAGAAGAGCTTTGTGGAGACGAGATACGATCCGCGCCGTAGCCCAAGTGTACGGAAAGCCTGACCCATGATGGTTTCGGACGAACCTCTCGAGTAGACTTCAGCGTTATCGAAGAAATTGACGCCGCGATCGTAGGCGTACTTGATCATCTGCGCGGCAGCGCTCGCGTCGACCTGAGGACCATAGGTGACCCACGAGCCGAGCGACAATACAGATACTTTTATTCCGGATGAACCTAGTCGTCGATACAGCATGAGGAAACTCCTTTTGAACATTGTTGCGAGGGAACATCCCAGACACAACGGCGAATCGCGACCCAAGCGCGCGCCAAGCGCGACGCGATCTCGCTTTTTATTCGCATCGCGGTAAGATTCACCGAGAGCGCCCAGAATTGAGCCCGTACAAAAAACATACTACACTGAATTGCGAAAGGAAAGAATTTGAATGCCACCAACGGATAAAATATTC
>JAKALZ010000095.1 GCA_021813065.1 bacterium | reverse complement strand
CTCCCTGCTGGCGAATGACCGGTTCAGTCAATCCGAACTGGTCGATGCGCGAGTTGAGGATCTCAACCGCGCGCTTCATCGCGTCGTCTTTTTCAGCCTGGGAGAGCGGGTGCCCAACCTTTTGGGATAATCCATTGAGATCGGCTTGAATGACCGCGCTCATTCCGCCCGCAAGATCCAACCCCAACTGAACCGCGTTCGAGTGCAGATTCTTCAGACTCAACACGCGCTCTCGGTAAATTGATTCGATGGAATCAAACATCGCGCGCTCACTGGAAAACCCAGAGAGTACCGCGGTTGCGTTCCATGTCTTGGGCGCGGGTTTTTTCGCGAGCGAATAAGCCTTCTTGGAGGCATCCAGCGCGACCTTGTAGCTCTTCTGCCCCGACAGATCAGCACTGTCGTTGGCGATTGCCTTCTGTTTAAGATCGTTGATGACGAGATAGGTCATCTGCCGTGAATATTCTCTAATCTGTTCACGGGAACCGACCGCGATGGCTTGATCCTCTTTCGGCGTCAAATAGTACCACTGAATAGTCGGGAAAAGGAACATGAAAGCCACGGCGAGCACAGCTATGACGATCAGTAGGCGGCGTATTTTGCTCATACCGGTTACTCCAATCCTCTCATGGATGTATAGAATGCGGAGAAACGCGATATGCCGGACAGCCAGGAAATGGTGCCCCGCATATCAAAAACTTTATTTTTCTTCGGCTTTCTCTGCCGGCTCTTCGGCGGCTTCTGCCTTCTCTTCTGCTTTGCCTGGGCTCACTGTGGCGAGCGCGGACTTCGAGAATTCGATCTTCGTTCCATCCTCAACCTTCACCACGACGGTTGACTCTTTCACCGACGCCACCACTCCGTGGATTCCGCCAATGGTGACGACTCTATCGCCCTTCTTGACTCCGGCGATCATCTGCTGCGCCTGTTTCTGTTTCTTGTTCTGCGGGCGGATGATGAGAAAATAGAAAATCACGAAGACAAGACCGAATGTCACAATTGTGGAGACAAGCGATCCCGTCGGATTCGAGGAGCCTGAAGTCTGCTGAAGCAAGTTCAAACCATTCTGAATAGCATTCATATATCTTCCTTGTTAAAAAAGAATTCCAGAAAACGTAGCATGGAGCGCCGCGAGAGGTCAAGTTGCGCTACCCGGTAATGGTGGTTCCCGCGCCCCCATGAATCGCGGCGGTGGCGTTTTCCATCGAAGTGATGATGACTCTTGCGCCGCCTCGCCGTATAAAATCGCAGGCAGCCTCGATTTTGGGGCCCATCGAGCCTTTCGGGAACTGCCCTTCAGCCATGAATTTCTCGCACTCCTCTACGGTCAGGTGATCGAACACGTGTTGATTCGGTTTGCGGAAATTGATTGCCACCTTCTCCACGCCTGTGAGGATGATGAGTTCGTCGGCGTCGATGAGGTTCGCGAGAAGCGCGGAGGCGCGGTCCTTATCGATGACGGCATCGACTCCCGAGAGTGTGCCGTTGGCGTCGCGCTTTACGGGGATTCCGCCGCCACCCACCGCGATCACGATCTTGCCATCGTCGATTAAGTCTTTAATCGTATTCTTTTCGATAACATCGAGCGGCATGGGACTTGGCACCACGCGTCTATATCCGCGCATGGGATCTTCTTTTATGATCCAGCCGCGTTCGCGAAGCTTTTCAACTTGATCGGCCTTGTAGAATGGTCCGACATACTTGGTGGGATTCTGCATCGAAGGATCGTTGGGGTCGACTTCGACCTGGGTGATCACGGTGACAATGTCCTTTTCGATGCGCTCGGCGAGGAGCGCGTTCATGAGGCTCTGCGCGATCATGTATCCCATCGAGCCCTGCGTGTCAGCTACAATGACATTGAGAGGCGAAGGTGGCACCTGCGCGGAGGCTGCTTCGTTCCGAATGAGATGCACGCCCGCCTGAGGACCGTTCCCATGCGTCAACACAACCTTATGGCCTTCGCCGATCATCCCGACGATTGCCTTCATGCTCTTGCGCGTATTTTCGAATTGCTGCTGGACTGTGCCTTCGGTACCTTCTTCGATGATGGCGTTGCCACCCAAGGCTACCACGATGGTTTTGCGAGCCTCCATACAGTCTCCTTTCACTGGTGTGCAAAAATTGCGAACTAGTAGTATAGCACTATTTGCGGAAATCGCAATGTACAATTCCGGCGCGGTCATATAGGTCTGGCGCAGTTATCCATAGCGCGCCCTTGGAAGATGGCACTCTGGTCTGCTATTATCTAGCCATGCAGATCGTACGCGCGCGCGTGCTCGGAATGTGCATGGGTGTCCGCCGCGCAGAAGAACTCGCCCGCCAAGCGGCGAAGAATGCCTCGGCGCATGGCATTCGCGTGTACACCTATGGACCACTCATCCACAACCCACAAGCGGTGGCCGAACTCGAAGCGCTCGGAGTCCATGTACTCGATGTCAATGTGGTAGAGACCGACACGGCGAGCTTGCCTGATCTGCGCGGCGCGATCGTGGTCATCCGAGCCCATGGAGCGTCGCTCAGCGCGATCTCGCGCCTCGAAGCGCTCGGCGCGCGCATCATCGACGCGACCTGCCCTCGCGTCATCAAAAGCCAGCGGCTTGCGCGCCACTACGAAAAACTCGGCTGGAAGGTGGTGCTCGTAGGCGACCCCCGACACGGAGAAATCGCGGGCATCTTGGGCCACACCTCAGACGCGATCGTCGTCGATGGACCTGATTCCGCGCGCACAGCCGCCATCGCGCTCAGAGACACGCCGTGCGCACTCATCGCCCAGACGACGATTCGACAGGAAGACTACGACGCGGTAATCGGCATTTTCCAAGCCACTGTTGCGCACATGATCGCGGAGAAAACCATCTGCCCCGCGACGCGCGAACGACAGCAGTCCCTCGTCGAACTCTGCGGACAGATCGACGCGGTGCTCATTGTAGGCGGCAAGAATTCCGAAAACACGAAGCGACTCTTCCAGAGCGCCCAGGAGTGCGGCAAAGTAGCCTGGCATATCGAGACCGCCTCCGAAATCATCCCCGAAATGATACAATATTCTCGAATTGGCATCACAGCCGGAGCCTCGACGCCTGATTTTATTATCGACGAAATTCAAGACGCGCTCGTGAACCTATCCAAGGAGGTTACTCTATGAGCATGCTGCGCGAAATCGAGACCAGGCGCGCGCGTCGCGCCCTCTCACCGGAACCTATCGACGACACTGTCGCCGAAGAGCTCGGGCGCGCCGCGACCCTGGCGCCCTCGTGTTTCAACAGCCAACCCTGGCGGATTATCGCGGTAAAAAATGAAGAAGGCGCGGCATCGTCCGACGCGGTGCGCGCCGCGCTGACTCCCGGGAACGCCTGGGCGCTGCGGGCGAGCTGGTACTTTGTCCTCTGCACCGCGGCGCACCTGGACTGCCGACTCGACGAAGGCCGCGACTACGCGTATTTCGACCTTGGGCAGGCGGCGCTCGCGCTCCAGATCCAGGCGCGACACCTCGGGCTTATCGCGCACCCTATCGCTGGATTTTCGCCGGCCAAAGTCCGCGCCGGGCTCGCGATTCCCAAGGAATTTGTGCCGCTCGTTGTGGTTGTGGTCGGGAAACCTGGCGCGGACGACGCACTCTCAGAGAAGCAAAAGGCCGACGAGATCGCGCCCCGCACCCGTGTTCCTATAACCGACGTGGTCTACCGCGAGCGCTTCGGCCTTCCGTTTTCCTCTTTACCATAATCGAGTCGCGTGCTACAAAAAGCTATGCCACCAGTTAAAATAATAGGTATTTCCGGCGGATCGGGCTCGGGGAAAACAACCATCGTTCGCAAGATTTCGGAGATGGTAAGCGACTTCGTCTTCCTTCCTCAGGATAATTACTATAAATCCGCCGAATTCATCAACAACCGCAATATCACCGCCTTCAATTTCGACCATCCGGACGCTTTCGACAACGAGCTCCTTATCGAGCATCTCTCCGCGATCAAGAACGGCGATCCAATCGACATGCCAGTCTACGATTTCGTCCATCATAGGCGCACCGAACAAACCATCCTCATTCAGCCTTTAAAGCTCGTTATTTTCGAAGGCATTATGATATTTACCAACCGACAGGTGCGCGACCTCATCGATCTGAAGATTTTCGTCGATACGCCGGATGACATACGATTCATCAGGCGACTCTCGCGCGACATCAAAGAACGTGGCCGAACAGTGGATTCCGTTGTAGAGCAATACCTGACTGTCGTCCGGCCAGGCCACTACGAGTTCATCGAGCCAACCAAGGCATACGCTGACATCATTATCCCTGAGGGCGGATTCAATGAGCGCGCGCTGGATGTGCTCGTCTCATTCATCAACTCCGTCATATATCCTATGGAATCGCGAGAGCGGCTCAACAGCGGCCTTGGCCTTGGAGAAGAGCGAACCAGTTCTGAATCGCGGAGTTAATCGTTACAGTCTCTCGCTGTATCGCGCACGTCCGCCACATGCCGCTCGTTGCGCGAAGCAAGGCCAGCACTCGCCACTGAATTTCCCTCTATATCAGGATTTCGGTACTTTTACCCTAGTGAGAAAAGAGAATAAGCGATAGCGCGAATATACGTAAGGAAGATACTATGAGCGAACAGATTGGAACCGCAAAGGCCTATCTCGCGGGTGGATGTTTTTGGTGCCTGGAAGCACTCTATAAGCGCGTACCTGGAGTGATCGCGGTTCAATCAGGGTTCTCAGGCGGCACGACGCGGAATCCTTCCTACGAGCAGGTGTGCACAGGCACTACCGGTCACGCTGAAACTGTTGAAATCACCTTTGATCCCTCACGAATTTCTTACCGCGAGATTCTTGAACAGTTCTGGAAATTTCACGACGCGACCACGGTCAACCGCCAAGGATCGGATGTGGGCGAGCAGTATCGATCCGCGATTTTCTACACGAATGAATCGCAGCGCGAGATCGCTGAACAATCGAAGAGTGCCGCACAGCCTGGCTTCGATTCGCCGATTGTCACCTCGATTGAGCCACTCGATGCTTTTTGGCCCGCTGAAACCTGGCACCAGGGATACTTCGACCACAATCCGGACGCGCCCTACTGCCGCTTCGTCATCGCACCGAAGGTCGCCAAGCTCAAATCATGAAAAACGCGAAGACAACGCTCTCAAAACTGGTGGAAATCGCGCTCCGCCGCTACGAGATGATCGCGCCAGGCGATAGAATTCTGATCGCGGTATCAGGCGGGAAGGACTCGAGCTGCCTAGCCTGGGATCTCTCGGGAAAGCGCGCGTGGTGGGACGTCCCATTCGAGATTGCCGCATGCTATGTCGCGACGGATCTTGCCACTGAGGGCTACGCGAATCCCGTGGACGACTTCTGGCTCTCAGCGCGCATGGCTGAGTGGGGAATTCCCTACGAGCGCATTGATGTGCCAGTCGCCGAACGCCTCAAACCAGGCGAGACCATGAACTGCTACTGGTGCGCCACCCAGCGCCGAACCGAACTCATGAAGTACGCGCAAGAGCATGGTTTCACCAAGCTTGCCCTCGGCCACCACCTCGACGACATTCTCGAGACGCTCTTCATGAACATGATGAAAAAGGGTGAATTCGCGACAATGCCGCCCGTAATGCCCTATAAAAAATATCCGCTCACGGTCATACGCCCTCTCGCGCTCTGCGAGGAGCGGCAGATTATCGCCTGCGCCGAAGAGCTCGAGCTGAGTTCCAGTACCTGCTCCTGCTCCTTCAACCTCGAAGGCGAGCGCAAGAAAACGAAGCGGCTCATCGACCGGATGACGGGCGGCTCAAGCCACGTGAAGCGCAACATTTTCGCCTCAATGTCTCGCGTGCGCACCGAGTATCTGGCATAATTCATTCATGCGCGTTTTCGCTGCCCTTACCTTCCCCGCAGCCGCCCGCGAGCGGCTGCGGCGCTACACCGCAACCATCGCCCCCGCGTTCGATCGCGCCCGCCCATCCTGGGTCGCCCCCCAGAACCTCCACCTCACCCTCCACTTCTTCGGCGAACTCGACAACAGCGCCCTTCCTGAGCTGCGGTCGCACCTCGGCGCCTCCGCCACGCAATGTCCGCCGCTTCGCATCGCGACAGGGCGCCTCTCGGTTCTCCCCTCGGTCAAGTCGCCGCGCGTACTCTATATCGAGGCAGACATCCAGCCGAACGAACAGCTCCAGCGACTCGTGCGCGACACGCGTAAAATCGCCCAGACTCTCGGGGCTGAGTGCGATTTGCGACCATGGAGGTCGCACCTTACGCTCGCGCGCCTCAAGGAGCCTTGGGCACCCGATCTCCGCTCGCTCCCCCAGCCTCCCGCCCTCGAGTTCGAGCTTGAGACCTTCGAGCTCATGAGCTCAAGCCTGTCGTCCGTCGGCGCGCGGTACACGAGCATCGAGCGCTTCGTGTTTCGCGGAGCGCCGACCGCCGCGAGCGGCGCCTGAAGTTTGCTCAACCACCATTCTCTGATTACATTAAAAATATTGAATGTTGTTCGGAGGCATAAAAAATGAAGGAAAGCATTAAAAAATCGAAGGCGGAGCACAAGAGCACCCCGCAAGAAAAACTTGAACCCTGCGTCTCGCCGCAGTCTTTCGAGGCGAAGCGGCCCGATAAGACCGAAGATGCCTGCGATGATGGCGTAAAGTAGCGCGCCGCGCTTCCCAAGGCGCGCTGCGGCCCTCAAGCGGGCATCAGGACATTGTACGCGTTCGGCAGTCGCTCCATCACGAGTGGAAAATCGCACTTCGCGAGGATGTCCGTCTCGCCGTCGCATTGAAGAGGAATTCGTTCCGAATAGTCGATGAGTAGCTTATCCGCGCTGAAGTGCGTGAGCTCTGAAATGTTGTCGTGGTGGCCATGCTCGATAGACCCTTTGAGAATGAGTTTTCTAAAGAGGCTCATCTGCGAAATCGTAATGCAGTTCCGTTCGTCGGGCAGAATGCTCTTGTTCGAGCCGTACTGACGATTTCCTGTCGCGCCCATCGCCACGACAAGCCGCGGCGTCTTGGACTCGTGGACTACGCGGTCGCCTTCCCATGCCTTCAAATACATTTCCAGATCG
>JAKALZ010000094.1 GCA_021813065.1 bacterium | reverse complement strand
GACGAGTTTTGAAAGAATAACTTTGTAGTGCGGCATTTGCGCACGATTTCAACGAAAACGGAGCAAATGCAAAGCCAATTTCAGAAGTAACAGACTTTTGAAATTGGCTCTATATTCAGATTTCATATATCCCGTGTGAATGGAGGACATGCCAGTGCGCTTCAAGAAAACCATGGTTCTTCTGCTGCTCATTCTCATCGCGTATCAGTTTGCCGCCGCGCAGGTTCACCTGGAAATCGGTTTCAATGCTCCGATTGGCTATACGATCATCAATGACTCGGGCGAATACTCGGAGTTTACCAATATCCTCAAGGAAGTCGGGATTCTGCCGATTCCTTTCGCCTCGATCTATGTGGGAGCCTTTGGGCAAAACGCGGGGATTGGAGTAGGCCTAAAGGCGTACACCGCGATAATCGCGACTATCGCGTATCCGTCGGTCATGGGAGAGATCAATATTTCGCGCCTTTCAGTTCAGGCTGCTCTCGGCGGACTCTACCTGTTCCACTATGTGCTCGGCGAAGGCGCAGGGTTCACGCAAATTCCGGTATTCGCCGGCGATATCTCGCTCTGGTTCGGACTCGACAGGAAAAAGATTTTCCAGCTTGGGGCAGGGGCGATGTCGATCTTTCCCAGCGATTTCTCATTTTCTGAAGTGCCGATTGTGGGCTGGGCAGGTTTGAAGGCATCGCTCTAAACCTGGTTTTACCCGTGGAAACCATATTCCCGCAGCGACTTTGTGAAGGGGATCAGTGTGTCTTCCGCACGCTCGACTGATTCGACGATGAGGGGTTCGAGTTCGAGAGAAGCATAGTAATCCGCAAGTTCCTGGAAGTCCGGCTTGAGGATTGGATGTTTTGGGCTGAAGAGCACACAGCAGTCTTCGTAGGGAAGAATAGATATATCGTAGGTTCCGATCTTTTTTGCGAGCGCGACTGTTTCCTCTTTATCGGTGCCGATGAGCGGTCTGAAAATGGGCAGCGCCGAAGGGCTCTGTGAGAGTCGCATATTTTCAGCCGTTTGGCTCGCGACTTGCCCCAGACTCTCGCCTGTCACGATTGCCTTTGCGTTGATCCGCCGCGCGATATGTGAAGACGCGGTCATCATCGCCATCCGAAGCATAAGTGTGTTCGTCTCCTCGCGCGGGCCTTTTGCGATCTTCTGCTGAACTTCAGTGAATGGCACGATCCAAAGATAGATACCTCCAGTCCAGGCAGCCAGTCGGGTGGCGAGACGCTCGACCTTCTGCTGCGCTTCAATCGAGGTGTAGGGGTAGGTGTGAAAATATACTGCCTCGAGGGCGAGTCCGCGTCGCGCCATCATATATCCCGCGACGGGAGAATCGATGCCGCCAGAGAGCAGAAGGAGTCCCTTGCCCTGCGTGCCGGTCGGAAGACCTCGGGGTCCCGGCAAAGTGTTCGCGTAGACGTACGCGCGCTCCCGTATCTCAATCATTAGCGTAAAATCTGGATTGTGAACGTTCACGGAGAAGGTGGAATTATCTTCTAGGATCGCATCGGCGGCCGCGACGGTGGTGCCGTACGAATCGAGGGGGAAACTCTTGTCGGAACGCCGTGTCTCCACCTTGAACGTCTTCGCGTCACGCTCGCGCTGCTCGCGTGCGCATTGGATGGCGGCTGCGATAACCATTTCCGGCTGTTTCACTGTTTTAATCGCGCGCGCGACTCCATTGACCCCCGGGCAGTGCTGCAGTACAAAAAGGGCGAGGTCGGCGTACTCTTCATCGATACTTAGAAAAAACCGCCCTGGATACTCTTCGAGCTCGAGTTGTATTCCCTTGAGGCGCAAGTGAATCTGCTCTTTGAGCCGCTGTATGAATTCGCGTTTGTTGCCGAGCTTGAGCTCAATTTCTCCTGGCTTGATGAGAAAGAATGACCGCATGCCCTGTAGTATCAGGTTTTAAGCTTTCTGTACAAGTCCTCAGCGTGCTCAAGGAAGGTATCGATATCGCTGAGTGTCGAGTTGCTGCCTGTGGAGACGCGTAGTGCGCAGAGTGCGATATCTTCCGGTATTTCCATCGCTTTAAGGATCCGCCTTCCTTTGCGTACTATGTTCGAGGAACAGGCTGAACCTGTCGAGACCGCGATACCGCGATCTGAGAGCGCTCGTACCATTGTTTCGCCTCCGACTCCCGGGAAGGCCACAGAGATGATATGTGGCACATAGCCAGAATCCTTGGCGGTTCTGTGGGGAACAAGGAGGGCGCCTGGTATGCGGGCGATGCCCTCGATGAGCCTTGTTTCGAGGATTCTGGCGAGTTCCATTCGGCTTTCTATTAAGCTGTAGGCTTTCTGTGCCGCCAGGGCGAAGGCGATCGCTCCGAATACGTTCTCGGTACCCGCGCGAATTCCCTGCTCTTGCCCTCCCCCAAGGGCGAGCGCCTCGAGTGGCTTTCCAAGCCAGAGCCCGCCAATCCCCTTTGGACCTTGGATCTTGTGCGCGGATACCGCGACACTGTCCGCTTGGAGTGTCAGTTCGCGCATCGGGAGCTTTCCGAGCGCCTGCACCGCGTCGACATGGAGCCAGAGGTCACGTGCGCCTGCGCGGACGGCCGCCTCTCTCACCAAGCGTCCAATCGCGGAGATGTCCTGGATGCTTCCAGTTTCGTTGTTGACCGCCATCACCGCCACAAGCGCGGTGTCGTAGCGCACACGATCGGCGACGCGCTGAGGGTCGATGAAGCCACGCGCATCGGCGTCGATCCACGAAACTTCAAAGCCCATTTTTTCAAGCTGGCGGACCTGGCTGTCGATCGCGGCGTGTTCGATGGAAGAAATGACGAGGTGGATCGGCTTCCCGCCGTGCCCAGCGCGTCGAGCTTTTCGAAGGAGCGAGAGCAGCGGAATCTGATCTGCTTCGGTTCCGCTTCCCGTAAAAAGGAAGTTTCCTTTCGAAATGGCTGTGGCCTGAAGGATGCTCGCGCGAGCATCCTCTAAAAGCGCTCTCGCTTCTTTCCCAAAAGAGTGCGCGCTCGATGGGTTTCCGTACGAAACTAGACTGAGGGAGAGCGCATTTCTCTGCAATTCGCTGTCAGGCGGGGCGGTAGCGGCCCAATCAAGATAGATCGAGCTCATTTGTTTTCATATCTGCGGTCAGGAATGGCGCGCGGCTCCTTCATCGACTCCGCGAATTCCTTCGAGAGGTAGAGCGCGCAAAAGCAATGACCATATTCTGGTATGTCCACTTTCGACCAGACACAGGGGCATATCGCCGGCTTGTCAATTTCTCGGCTTCCCTCCGTGTCGCGGCAGGGACAGAGAAAATAGCCATAGCGGTTATAATTTAAGGTGAGGCCTTCGACAAGATTTCTGTAGAACGTGGAATCTGGATTAAGAGCCCAACCTTGCTTGTGCGCGACCATTTCTGTGAAAACCTTAGTCTGTTCAAATGTTTTCTGGTGGGACATGGCCATGGTTCCTCTCTGTTTCACCGAGCGGCTAAAGGTCCAGTGTCAATTTCCAATCCGCTTCGATGAAGCCCACGAGGTGCTTTCGCTCATCGATGACGGCGAACGGGAACGCGACATTCTCTTTGAATCTCTCTTTGAGCTCTTGTTTGATGGTATTCTTGACTTCTAAGGGGATCAGATCGACATAGAGATATTTGTACGAGAAATCGTATGATTCGAGGAAGGCGATGGCCCGTTTGCAGAATCCGCAGGTTGAAAGCGCGTATACCATGATGTCATGATCGTTTCGGGTGCCGGTTTTAGATACTACGGGAAGATTGTGCAGGTTCATGATACCTCCGGTTTCCGTGCATTATACACTTTTAGCATTCTTTCGGCATAGAGATCGGCGTCGAATTTTCGGCGCAGCCCATCAGGAGTCATACTTCTTACATTCCCAAAGTCTTCTCGATGCGGCCAAGGTCTATCGTGTCGGCCAAAGCACCATGCTACTCCAGCGTACCCGTTCGGATCCCGGCCGTCGAGAGAATAACGATCATTCATCTCGATGGCGAAACTGTAGGATTCGTGGGGGTCGCTGAACCATGAGAGAATCTTTTTTCCCCAGTACATTCGCATGTAATTGTGCATTTTCCCAGTGAGGATCATTTCGAGTTGGGCGGCATTCCAGAATGGGTCGTCGGTGCGCGCGAATTCGAGGTCGCGCTTCGAGAACATATTTTTACGGGTGGTGGCATTGAGAGAATCTTTCGCCCATGCGGGTATCGCGCTTTCGAAGTGAAGGTAATCCGGGCAGTAGGTAACAAAATTGATTGCCAATTCTCGCCTCACCACAAGCTCTTCAATATACGCTTGCGCGTGTTCTGGATGTAGCCTGAGAGCTTCTCGGGCGAGCCTACGCGCCGCGACCTGTCCGAAGTGGAGATAGGGGCTCATGTCGCTCTGCGCCGCGCTATTGGGATCATTCCTATACTCAGCGTACCGCGAGAGTTTCTGGTCGAGAAACTCTCGAAAGAGATTCATGCCCACAGCGTAACCTGGCGTGAATTCGATGCGCTGAAAGCGAAGAAGCGGATTTGCGGAGCGCGCTGAGTCTGTATGCTCGGACGAACGTTTGAGAAGCGTGTCGTCAGATCGCGAATTGAGTGACGCATCGATGCGCTGCGGTGAATCTGGCGATTTGAGGGCTTCAAGAAAGTGGGGGAGAAATGCGGAAATTCGCGGTCTGAGCTGGGCAGCAGACCAGGCAAGCTTTGAGCACGCGATTTTCGGCGGGACGACCGCCTCGGTTTCCACAAAGATGCGTCGCGGCAGTTCTGGATAGGCGAGCAGGTGCCGTCTCCATTCGAGTTCTGTGATGGTCCTGCCCTCATCGCCAATGATAATGGCCGCGTCGATTCCGAATTCGCGCACGATTGCTCCGGGGGCGCCTCTTCTAATGCAGAACGCTATTCCACGCTCTCGAAGGGCGTGGACGGTTTCTTTCAGCCCTTCGAGCATGAAGGTAATGTGATGGACTGTAGCGGAAGGGTAATCAGCGAGGGCGAATACGACGAGAAGGGGCAGATCGAGCGCGTTTGCGGTCTCTACCGCAAAGTCGAGAGCCGGATTGTCGTAGGCACGCTGCGCTTTTTGCATCCATAGCAGCACATATCCGCCTGTCGCCGATGTGTTTCCAATATTCGTATCGCGAACAAGGCTCGGATCTACCCGCGCGCGCTCACAGACCGCAGCAATATCGATCGATGCCATTCTATTTCCCCTCAAGAACTACCCGCGTCGAAGCAGCGATGCGCTCCGTTGAAAATACCAGCTGTATCGTATACATTGGCGGTATGATCGAACCAGAGCTCATCCGTAATTTTTGCATTATCGCACATATTGACCATGGGAAAAGCACGCTTGCGGATAGATTCATACAAAAGGCCAACCTCATCGATTCTAGGAAATTCCAGGACCAAATGCTCGACAACATGGATATCGAGCGTGAACGTGGAATCACGATAAAGAGTCAGGCGGTGAGCCTTCCTTACACCGCGAAGGATGGCAATACCTACATGCTGAATCTCGTTGACACGCCAGGGCATGTTGATTTTTCGTACGAAGTCTCAAGAGCGATCGCCGCATGCGAGGGTGCGATTCTGGTAATCGACGCGACGCAGGGTGTCGAGGCGCAGACGCTCTCAAATATGTACATGGCCCTCGAACACGACCTCGAGATTATTCCGGTGATTAATAAGATTGATATGCCCGCCGCGGACATAGACGCGGTTCGCGGTCAGATCGACAAAGACCTAGGACTCGACGGAGAGAGCGCGCTCGCGGTTTCGGCCAAGATGGGGATAGGAATTGATGAGCTCTTCGAAGCGATTGTCGAACGAATTCCCGCTCCCTCCGGAAAAGCGAACAATCCGCTTCAAGCCCTCATTTTTGATTCACATTACGACGCCTATCGCGGTGTAGTGGTTCACCTCAGGCTCAAAGAAGGAATCGTTCGAAAGGGGATGCAGATTCGCTTCATGTCGACGAACGCCATCCATGAGGTTGAGGAAGTCGGTCATTTCAGGATCACCGCGACTCCGTCGCCTGAGTTGAGCGCGGGCGAAGTAGGGTACTGCATCGCGGGTATCAAGACCGTGAAGGAAGTGCGGGTCGGCGATACCGTGACCAATAATGAAGAACCCTGCGCATCGCCCCTCGATGGCTTTAAAGAGGTAAAGCCGGTTGTATTCAGCTCAATCTATCCCATAGATTCAGCGGACTATGATGAGCTTCGCGACAGTCTCGACAAACTCGTACTCAACGACGCCTCGCTCATTTTCGAAAAAGATCACTCACTTGCCCTTGGTTTCGGGTTTCGATGCGGATATCTCGGTCTGCTTCACCTTGAGGTCGTCCAAGAGCGTCTCGAGCGCGAGTACAATCAATCGATTATCATGACGGCGCCCTCAGTTCGGTACAAGCTTCACCTCATGGACGCTTCCACTACCTTCATCGACAACCCTAGCGAATATCCAGACCCTTCGCGCATCGACAGTGCGGAAGAGCCCTACATTCGGGCTCAAGTGATCACGCCGGTGGACTATGTCGGCAACATCATTTCGCTCTGTCTGATGAAGCGCGGCTCGCAGCAATCCTTTGTGCATTTGGACGAAAAGCGAGTTGAACTCATATTCGAGATGCCGCTCGCGGAAGTGCTATTTGATTTTTACGACAAGTTGAAGTCCACATCGCGCGGTTACGCCAGCTTCGATTACGATGTCACAGACTACAAGCCGACGGAGCTTTCGAAATTGGACTTCCTCATCAATGGCGAGCCTGTCGACGCGCTCTCCATGCTTGTGTATCGACCGAGCGCTTACGACAGAGCGAGGGTCGTCTGCGAGCGGCTGCGCAACAATATCCCTCGCCAGCAGTACAAAGTCGCGGTGCAGGGCGCTATCGGCAGTCAGGTTATCGCGCGCGAGACCGTGAATCCGGTGCGTAAGGATGTGCTCGCGAAGTGTTACGGCGGCGACATTTCAAGAAAGAGAAAGCTCCTTGAAAAGCAGAAAGAGGGAAAGAAAAAGCTCAAGATGATCGGGAACATTGAGCTTGGGCAGGAAGTGTTTCTCTCGGTGCTCCGCTCGAGCGACGACGAAGAGCGCTGAAGCAGCGCATCGCGCGCAAGATC
>JAKALZ010000093.1 GCA_021813065.1 bacterium | reverse complement strand
TTGCCAGTCTCTCGCGGATCGACGATATCGATGCGGCAAATGGCCGACTTTCAAGAAATCTAAGTGACTACGTCCTTGCCAATGCCATATCTGAAATCGAAACATCCGCCCAATCTATCCAGAACGACATAGAGAGCATCCAAACGAGCCTTTCGAAACTTCAAGCTATCAATAACAATACGGAAATACAAAAGCAACTGAACAGCCTGATTTCTTCGTTCGACACATGGCGTGCGATATATCGCGAGGAAGTTGGATTTAAAAACGCAAAGAAACAAAAAGAGCTCCTTCAATCTTATGCATCTCAAGGGAAAACCGCGTTCGGAGATTTTACGCAGAATATTCGATCGTTTGCTGACATGAATAAAAAGCTGGCAACACAAGCATATCAAAATGCGGTTGGACAACAAAAAGCATCCGCATGGATCACGATAATTCTGAATATTCTCGGCATCGCGTTCAGTCTTTTCTTTGCGTTTGTCATAAGCGAAAACATTGTCCGGCCAGTGCAAAGACTCGCCACCTATCTTGAAAAGGTTGCTGCCGGCGATTTGCGCGATATACACATCATCGATGATCGAAAGGACGAAATCGGAGCTTTGAACAAAACGTTCGAAACCTTTCTCAATCGGTTCAAAGGACAAATTTCTGAAATCAATGCGATGGTTATGCACCTCGCGGCTTCCGCGAACGAGATGTCGGCAACAAGCGCGCAACTGGGCTCATCGTCGAGCGAAACCGCTGCCTCGGTGATGGAAACCGCCACAACCACTGAAGAAATTCGTCAGGTTTCACACACCACCAAGGATCTCGCAACCACGGTGAGCGCCTCTTCCGATCAAAGCTACTCCCTCAGCAAAGAGAGCTTTGCCGCCATTGTCCAGATGGGGGAAAGTGTACAAAGGATCAAGCATCAAATGGACAATATTTCTCAGAGTCTCTTGAATCTCAGCGAGCAAAGCCAGATGATCGCGGAGATTACCGCGGCTGTGGACGAGATCGCGGAGCGATCCAACCTGCTCGCGGTGAACGCTGCCATCGAAGCGGCAAAAGCCGGCGAACAGGGCAAAGGTTTCGCGGTGGTTGCGCAAGAAGTCAAATCGCTCGCCGACCAATCGAAACAATCGACGCGTCAGGTGCGCAAAATTCTTACCGATATTCAGAAAGCCACCTCGGGAGCGCTCATGGCGGTAGAGCAGGGCAATAAGGATATGACGCAGAGCGCTGAAAAGATGAATCAGGTCGATGCCGCGATCCACTCGATAAGCGACTCGCTCGAAAAAACCGTGCAGCTGGTACAACAGATCACCTACGCCGTAGAACAGCAGTTTACCGGCATCGATCAAATCAATACCGCGATGAACAACGTCAAAACCGCGAGCTCACAGAATGCGGATGCGGCACGGAACCTCGAGCAGGTGGCTGCCGCAATAAGCGATTCGGGAAACAAGCTCAAAGCCCTCATCGAAGTGTACAAGCTGCAGTGAGCCGCATGATGAGGTCGAGGAACCGAGCATGATGAATCAAGAAGAATTCCTGAAGCAACTTCGCGAAGCTTTTGCCATAGAATCAAAAGAACATCTGCACACCATCGCTTCGGGTCTTCTTGCCCTCGAAGAGGCGAGCGGCCAGCCGGATGAAGCGCTCATCGAAACGACCTATCGTGCGGCCCACAGCCTCAAAGGAGCCGCACGAGCGGTAGATCTGAAGGATATTGAATATATCTGTCACGCGATGGAGAGCGCATTTCTTGCGCTCAAGCACGCTGAGCTTAAACCGAATAAGACTCTATGGGATGCGCTCCATGAAGCCTTGCGTCTCATTGAACAGGAGCTTTCCGCACCTTCAGCCTCTGCAGGGGAAGTCCGATCGATTGTTGAGAAGCTCGATCGTGTCGTGAAAAAAGCGCAGTCGATTCAAATGCCTATCGATTCGTTCACTCGAGCGAGTTCTCCGGCTGCCTCTACTCCCACAGCCTCATCCCAACCCCCGCCACCCGTGGCCGCGCCTACCCGTGAATCCATCAACGCCGAGCAGCGCAATCAGGAAAGTCGTCCCGCCCCTCAGCGCGAGATTCCCAAGACCATTATCCCATCGACCATCCGCGTACAATCTGAGCGTCTCGATACCTTACTGCGCAAGTCTGAAAATCTTATCGGAGTCAAGCAGCTCCTCGCGCAGGTTCAGACCCAGCTTGGTACGGCGCTCTCCCTCTTGCGCGAGACGGACGAGACTCATCGGGCTCGGAACGACGCTATTCATGTACTGAATGCGCTTGCGCATCGCCTCGCGTCCGAGTCGCTCCCCATCTCAACCACTATCGATTCGCTCATCGACGAAGCGCAATCGATGTTGATGCTCCCCTGTTCGATCTTATTCGACTCGTTTCCGGTGGCTACCCACGATATCGCTGCGAGCCTCGGTAAAGAAGTCAGCTTGGAAATATCGGGCCAGACCATCGAACTTGAAAAGCGTATCCTTGAAAAACTCAAAGATCCGCTCATGCATATTCTTCGCAACGCGATCGATCATGGCCTCGAGACACCGGACGCGCGTGAAGCGCAGGGCAAACCTCGACGCGGTCACGTTGAACTACAAGTTTCCCATCGTGATGCGCGTCACATCGAAATCATCGTTTCGGATGACGGGAAAGGCATTGATCCTGAAGGCATTCGCCGCACTGCCATTGCGCGCCGCCTTCTCTCGGAAGCAGACGCGCACAATAAACGCGATGAAGAGCTGTACGCGCTCTTGTTTGAATCGGGCTTTTCCACGCGAGAGATCGTCACCGATCTGTCCGGGCGCGGACTTGGCCTCGCCATCGTCAAAGAAGCGATCGACGCACTCGAAGGATCTATCCGTATCGAATCGCATCCTGGGAAAGGAAGCGCATTTCATCTCGTCATTCCGTATTCAAAGGCTTCGTTCAAAGGGAATTTCATTCGCATAGGCGAGCAAACCTTCGTTATACCTTCGTCGGCGCTCGAGCAGGGGCTTCGAATTCCGCAGAGCGCGATAACACCCGCGGGAAACGCCAATGTGATCGAGTATCAAGATGAAACGATCAGCATTGTGCATCTTGGCGATATGCTGCGCATTCCTCGCGCCATGGGCACAAGTACGCCTGAACACATTCTTGCCATTGTGTGCCGATCTGGAGAAAAGGCGTGCGCCTTCATGATCGATGAATTGCTGGGCGAGCAGGATGTGCTCATAAAACCTCTGGGTAATCTTCTGCAAGGCATGCGCGGCATATATGGAGCAACCATCGGCGCGCACGACGAAGTGATACCGATTCTCAACATGAAAGACATCATCGACATGGCATTTTCTTCGCCTTCTTTCGCAGCTTCGAGAGGCGCGGAGAGTACGCCGCCCCACAGGGGAGTGGCTAGTGCCGAGGGCGTGAGCGAAGCGGAAACAGCGCCGCACACCACACGTATTCTCGTTGTCGAAGATTCGATCACCTCGCGCACGCTCATCACATCGATTCTCTCCGCGGCGGGATATCAGGTACGCGCGGCAAGCGATGGTATTGAAGGTTTTACCATGCTCAAGTCGGAGCTCTTCGACCTCGTGGTGAGCGATGTCGAAATGCCGCGACTCGACGGATTCGGCCTTACGGAACGTATTCGCAAAGACCAACAGCTCATGAATATTCCAGTGGTGCTCGTCACCGCGCTCGAATCTAAGGAACACATGGAAAAAGGGATTGAGGTGGGCGCCAATGCGTATATCACCAAGCGCAATTTTGCTCAAAGCAATTTGCTCGACACCGTACGGCGATTTGTATGAGGTGTTCTGCATGTGGCGTTCTGTGCGAGGCGTTCTATTTGAGGCGGCTTGCATGAAGGGGATGTGCTGGCGGTAGCGTACTTTATATGGCGTGCGTGAGAGTTCAGCCATCTAAGCGGAGATTGGCATGATCAAGGTTTTTATCGTCGATGATTCGATAGTATCGCGACAGCTTCTCAATTACATTTTTCATTTGAGCGGAGATATCGAAGTCATCGGCGAAGCAAAAGATGGGCAGGAAGCACTCGCGCTCATCGACGAAAGAAAAATCGCGCTGCCCGATATCATCACCATGGATATCGAAATGCCGGGAATCGATGGGTTTGAAACCACCAAGCGCATTCTCGAGCGTGTGCCGGTGCCTATTGTCATCATTTCGAATACTCTGCAGTATTACTCGGCGGAAAAAGCCTTCCGCGCCTTGCAGGCAGGAGCGCTCGGCGCAATTGGTAAACCACCAGGGCTCGGATCATCCGATTTTTATAAGAAGGCCAAAGAGCTCACTGATCTTGTGAAAAGACTTTCACAGGTTAAAGTAAAACTTCGGACTCCGAGTGCTATGCGCGAAATGCGCCCTGCCGAAGCACAGCTTGATGCAGAATCCGCGCTTCTCAGTGCCTCTCAGACAACTCCTCATACTTTGACACTCTCGCGAGATCAACTGAACGCTTGGGCGCGGCGCAATTCCCCCGAGATCGTCGCGATTGGAGCCTCGACCGGCGGGCCACCCGCGATTCAGGAAATTTTAGCGGCGCTCCCTGAGGATTTTCTTCTTCCTATTGTCGTCGTTCAGCACATCGCGAGCGGCTTGGAGCGCAATTTCGCCGAATGGCTCGATAAAACTTGCGCGATTCACTGCACGCTTGCGGTGGAAAATGATCGCATTCAGAAATCGACAGTGTATATTGCGCCATGCGGGCATCACGTGAAGCTGCGGTACCCGGGAATTATAGAATTTGAAGCGCCCGACGCCGACGAACTCATTGTACCCTCGGTGGAAGCGCTCTTCCATTCGGTGGCACTGGCGTACAGATCGCGGAGTATCGGCATTTTGCTCACCGGCATGGGACGCGACGGTTCGCGCGGTCTGCTCGAGCTAAAACTTGCCGGCGCGCTCACCATCGCGCAAGACAGGGGCAGCTCTGTCGTGTACGGCATGCCAGGTGAGGCTGAAAAATTGGGAGCGGCCTATTGCCACGCAGATCCCGCGTCGATTGCTGACATGCTTACTTCCCTCTTCCCTGCGACACCTCTTGAAAAGGAGCAAAATCAATGAACAGCATCCGGATATTATTGGTCGAAGACAGCATAACCCAAGCCATGCGACTTAAATATGTACTCGAGACGGAAGGCTTTCATGTCGAACACACTTCGAACGGGGTGGAAGCCTTGGCGTTTTTGGAACACACGAGTCCAGACCTTATTATCAGCGACGTGATGATGCCGAAAATGAACGGCTTTGAGTTATGCCGCAAAATACGCGAAAACCCTGCCCACAAGGATACGCCTATCATGCTCGTCACGACGCTCTCGGACCCTACCGACGTGATTCGAGCTCTTGAAGCGGGAGCCGATAATTTCACCACAAAACCCTACAACGAAGATGCCCTTATTTCACGTATCCGTTATATTCTCGCCAACGCTGAAATACGCAAACCGCGTGGTTCGGAAATCGGCATCGAAGTATTCTTCGCGGGTAAAAAATACTTTATCAACTCGACGCGCATACAGATGATCGACTTTCTGCTTTCGACTTATGAGAGCGCCATTCAGAAAAATCAGGAACTTTTCGTCTCCAACAACAAACTCAAGGAAGCGCTCGACAACATCATCATTCTGCAACGCAACTATCGTCAGCTGCTTGAAACGCACCAGGATGCGATATTCGTCTATGACAGCAATAACATCGTTCGCTATGCCAACCCAGCGGCGCACGCAGTGTTCTCAAAAGACTCAAAAGACCTCACTGGGGCGCCGCTTCCGATCGAAGAGGATATCTCGACCCAGAAAGAAATCGAAATCAAAGATCCCTTCGGCAACATAATGTATCTTGACGTCCGTTCCGTTTCGACCGATTGGGACAACGAGGCGATGACGCTCTCTGTATTGCGCGATATCACCGAATCGATGCGGCTGCGCAAGGAGCTTGAAGAGATAAGCCTCACCGACGATCTAACCGGCCTCTACAACAGGCGAGGATTCAACATTCTCTCGGAGCGCATGGCCACGCTGGCGCGGCGTCAAAAAAATGACATCTTCATTCTCTTTGCCGATATGGATAGGCTCAAATGGATCAACGACACACTGGGCCATCTCGAAGGTGATGCCGCGATCCGAGGCATGGCCAGCATATTGAAGCGCAGTTTCCGCGAATCGGACCTCATCGCGCGCATGGGCGGCGACGAGTTCGCGGTGATGGGACTCATCAACGATCCACAAGCACCATCGCAGCTCATTGAGCGCTTGTATTCGCTCATCGAGGAGTTCAATGCAACCTCGGGAGCCACATTTAAACTATCGGTCAGCACCGGTATCGAGCGGATGCCGTACACCTCAAGCTTCAGCATCGAAGAAGTGCTGCACTCAGCGGACAATAAGATGTACGCGGAAAAAGAAAAAAGAAAACTGGCACGAGGCAAAATGAACGCCTCATCTTAAATCCGGTCTTTCTCCTGCTATTTGAGCCAATTTCAAAAGTCTGTTACTTCTGAAATTGGCTTTGCATTTGCTCCGTTTTCGTTGAAATCGTGCGCAAATGCCGCACTACAAAGTTATTCTTTCAAAACTCGTCCGACTTTTGAAAGAATCTCATTTATTTATACAAGCGGGCCCGGATTGAAGAGGGCGAGGCTGTTGTAGATGCCGTGGCGGTCGACCCATGGTTTGCGGCGGCCGCTCGCGGCGTCGATAATGAAATTGAAGATTTCGGTGCCCACCTCTTCGATCGTCGCCTCGCCCTCTGCGATACGACCCGCGTCCACGTCGATGAGGTCGGGCCATTGGCGCGCGATGTAGGAGCGCGAGCTGACCTTGATGACGGGCGCCATCGCAAGGCCGAAGGGGTTCCCCCTGCCGGTCGAGAACACATGCACGTGCATGCCGGCCGCCAACTGGAGGGTGCCGCAAACGAAGTCGCCCGCGGGGGTCGCGGCAAAGACGAGGCCCTTAGTGGTGACGCGCTCGCCTGGGCTGAAGGCGCCCGAAATCGGGCTCGTGCCGGACTTGGCGGTCGCGCCGAGGGTCTTCTCGACGATGTTGGCGATGCCGCCCTTCCGGTTGCCGGGGGCGGGATTGGCGCTGCGGTCGGCGGAGCCGCGCGCCAGGTAGTCGTCGTACCACTTCATTTCGCGTA
>JAKALZ010000092.1 GCA_021813065.1 bacterium | reverse complement strand
TGAACAAGGCCGACAGCCCCGAGCGAGATGCCCTCGTGTGGTCACACGCTCGCTGGGGTTTCACACCGATGATCTTTGTGTCGGCGGAGCACAACCGCAACATCGATGAACTCGCGGAGACCGTCGCCGCTCGCCTCGATTTTACGAAAGTGCGCGCGGTCGACATCGAGAAGGCTGACATTCGTATCGCGATTATGGGAAAGCCGAATACGGGCAAATCGACTCTGCTCAACGCGCTTGTAGGGCATGAGCGGAGTATCGTCTCCAGTGAGCCGGGCACCACCCGCGATGTCGTCGAGAGCCGCTTTTTGTACAAGGGACGAGGCATCACCGTGCTCGACACCGCGGGCATTCGTCGCAAGAAGAAGGTTACCGACAATGTCGAGTACTACTCAGTCACACGCTCGATCGCGGTGGTGAGCCGCGCGGATATCGTGGTTCTCCTTATCGACGCCGAGGAGGGATTGTCGGATCAGGATAAGAAGATTGCCGCATTCGCGGTGGAAGCGGGGCGCCCTGTCATTTTCGTGCTCAGCAAGTGGGACAAAATGCCCACTATCAAGAATGCGTTTGAGGCCGCGCGCGATCGTCTGCGATTCTTCTTCGGGCAGATGGGCTACGCGCCGGTTGTCGCGCTTTCCGCCAAGGAAGGGCAAGGTATCGATACACTGATGTCGACAGTGGTCACGCTCTACGGCAAGGCGAACAAGGTCATCGAAACCTCGCGCCTCAATCAGGCGGTCGCTTCGTGGATCGAGGGAACCCCGCCCCCTGTTGGTCCGCGCACGCACTTCAAGCTGCGGTATGCGGTTCAGGCCTCCGTGAATCCGCAGCGCTTCATTTTCTTTGTAACGCGACCCGAGGCGGTTGCGGAGTCGTACCGCAGCTTCCTCAAGAATAAAATTCGCCTCGAATTGGGGCTCGATGGCATTCCCGTCCAGCTTGAACTCCGCGCCTCGCGAAAAGACAGGTTCAGGAGTTGACGCATGCCATACTTGAGCATCGGGCAGATGGAGAAGCTTCTCTCGATTCCAGCGTCGACGCTGCGTTTCTGGGATACTAGTGTTCCCTTTCTAACGCCTGCGCGCTCGCGCTCGGGTAGGCGGACATACTCACTGAGCGAGGCGGCGCTCATCGCTCGGCTCAAGCATCTGGCCCTCGAACGCAAGCTCGGCCTGCACCGCGCGCAGCGCATGCTCGAGTTTGAACTGCTGTATGAGGATCAAGACTTTCGCGCCAGAGCGAAGGCGCTCCGCGATGAGATGTTGCTGCTCATGCTGCGGAGCGAAAGCTGGTGTCAAGAGCACATCAGATTTTCATCCGAATCGAAAACTTCAGGAGAGGAGCTGTTCGATGCATCAGAGCATTAAACGTTTACTGGATTTTATCGACGCGTCTCCCACCCCCTTTCAGGCGGTCGACAGTCTAAAGAGCACGCTTGTGGCGGCGGGCGCGGTCGCGCTCGATGAAAAGGCCCTATGGCAGCTCGAGCCTGGCGCGCTGTATTTTATTGAGCGCGGCGGAAGCGCTCTCATCGCGTTCAGGGTCGGGCTCAAGCCAGCGTTCGAGGGCGGTTTTCTGCTCGCGGGCGCGCATACCGATAGTCCCGCGCTAAAACTTCGTCCTGAAAAGGAGCTTGACTCAAAGGGCTATCTACGGCTCTCGCTCGAGTCCTACGGCTCGGCGATTCTCTCAGGCTGGCTCGACCGGCCTCTTGGCATCGCGGGGAATATCGCGGTGCGAGAAAACGGCTCAATTTCGACACGATATTTTGTGAGCCATGAACCTATGGCAGTCATCCCCAACCTCGCGATCCATCTCAACCGCGATATCAACAAGGGCTTCGAGTACAACCTGCACCAGCACATGCCCGCGCTTTTCGGTCTCGTTCGTCCCAAAGGGGAAGGCGAGACACCAGCGCCTCCATCCAGCGAGATCATGCGGCGGATCGCGGGCGAGCTCAGCATTGAGCCAAAATCGGTGATCTCCATGGACCTCCGATTCTTTGATATCGAGGCCTCGCGGTTGATCGACGATTCTCTCGTCAATGCGCCGAGGCTCGACGATCTCGCTGGCTGCGCGGCGATTGTGGAGGCGTTTATAAGTGTCGAAGCGCAGGCGGCGACACAGATCGCGTGTTTCTTCGACTCCGAAGAGATCGGCTCGATGACGCCAGGTGGTGCTCAATCCGCCTATCTCCGCGACACACTCGCGCGGATCACCTTGGCTTCCCATAACTCAGGCCAGGATCTTTATCGCGCGCTCGCGAACTCTTCCTGTGTCTCGGTCGACGCATCGCAAGCGTTGCATCCTGGATATCCTGAAAAATTCGACGACTACTATACCCCGATCCTCGGCAGAGGCATCGCGGTCAAATCGAATGCCAACATGAATTACTCGACCGATGTTGTCTCAGCGCGAATCGCCGCGATCGTGGCCGAAAAGGCAGGCATCGCGACGCAGCGTTACATGGCCCGCGCCGATCTGCAGCCTGGAAAGACTATCGGCCCTATCACCGCGAGCCGCACCGGCATTCCTACCCTCGATGTGGGGCACCCGCTTCTCGCGATGCACGCGATCCGCGAAACCATCGCCGCGTCCGACCACCTCGATATGATCAAATTCCTCAAAGCTTTTTACGCGTAGCGTCGCGAAACCGGCATGCTGTCTGCGTGCTTTCGCGGATGCTGGCATCCGTGGAGCCGCGATGTTCACGACAGGTGCGACCACTAAAGCTTGGCCAGCGCCGCTCTCGCGTCGATCACCGCTTGGTGAACCATAAAAAAAAGGCCGCCCAATCGGGCGGCCTTCATTTTTTGTCGCGGTGTTACTTCGCGAGCGGCTGGTAGGTCTTGAGCGGATCCCACATACCATCGCGGCTTTCACCCTTGATGCTCGGAACCTTCAGCACCTGTCCCGGATAGATCAGGTCAGGATTGGAAGGATCTCTGAACGTTGCCTTGTTCGCCTGATAGAGCACTGGCCACTTGTACGGATTGTTGTAGATGAAGGAGTACTCCGCGATTCTCCAGAGGCAGTCCCTGCGGGCAGGAATGAGGCGCACTGTGTAGGAAGCGGGCAGCGGCGCGAATTCGCCAATCTGCATGAGCGTCCAGAACGCCTGGCCAGCGAGGTCTTTCGCCTTCACGTAGTCAGCGGCGTTGAACGCGGTCTTCGCGTCCGCGAGCTGGCTTCCACCTTTGGTGAAGAGCTCCGGATAGTTGTGCACAGCGTTCTTGGAAGCTGCCCAGTCATATCTGCTCTGGGCATCAGCGATCGCGACCTGCGCGTACTTCATGTTCTGCGCGGTCTCTTGAGCTTTCGCCTGCGCGGCGGCTTGATCCTTAGCTTGCTGTTCGGCAAGCGCCTTGGCCTGCGCCGCCTGCTGTTCAGCGAGCGCCTTGGCTTGCGCGGCTGCTGCTCGCTCGTTGTTCACCTTGGCCATGAACTCATCCGAGAGGATGTTCATGACATCTTTGGAGAGCGCGAGGCTGGCGTCGTAGCTCTTCTCGCTGTACGCCTGGTCGGCGGCCTGCATCGAGGTGCTGGCGTCGCGGTACTGGTTCGGATAGTCGGATGAGAGATTCACCTGGTCAGCCCATGCCATGCGGCTATGCGCGGTGCCAAGCGCGTCGGCGGCGTCAGCCGCTTTCTTGATCTCGGCTTCCATCGCTTTGGCGGCGCGGTCGGAGTTCACCTGTGCCTCGAAGTCGGGCGAGAGGGTGGCGACAACCTGGTTGGCCATTTCGGTGGCAGCGGGGTACTTCTCGATGCCGTAGGCGATTTCGGCGCCGGACATTGAAGTGGAGGCATCTTTGTAGACGGCGGGGTAATCGGCCTTGATGCCGTTCTGGTCGGCCCATGCCATGCGCGCTTTCGCGGCGGCGATGGCGGTGTCGGCGGTTGCCTTATCCTTCGCGAGCTGCTCCTTGGCGGCACGATCCGCGGCTACCTGCGAGGCGAATTCCTCAGAGAAGGTATCAGACACAATCTGGGCCTTCTGGGAGGCAGCGACATAGTCTTCGTTGCCATACGCGACGTAGGCGCCCACCATCGCGGTGCTCGCGGTCTTGTACTGATCGGGATAATCCGCGCGGATGTTGTTCTCGTTGGCCCAGGCCATGCGCGCTTCTGCGTCGGCGATCGCAGCATCGGCGGCTTGCTTGTCGGCAGCCTTCTGGGCGGCCTGTTGTTCGGCTTGGGCAGCCTTCACCTTAGCGGCTTCGCGGGCGGCGAGTACATCCTTCTGGAAGGAATCGGACAGCGTTGTCGAAACCTGGTCAGCGAGAGTCTTCGCTGAAGTGTATTTCTCGATGCCATAGGCAATTTCAGCACCAGACATCGACGTTGAAGCGTCCTTGTACTGCTGCGGATAATCGGACTGGAGTTTTACCTGATCGGCCCAAGCCATACGCGCTTTCGCGTCCGTGATCGCGGTGTCGGCGGCTGCCTTGTCTTTCGCGAGCTGCTCGAGGCGAGCCTTCTCTTGAGCTTGAACCGCTTGGTTCACCATGTTGTCGGAAAGACCGATATAGTTAGAGACTTCATTTGTCTCAAAAGTCGCGTCTCCATACTGCAATTGCGCGAAGAGCGATTTCGCTTTATCGAGGTGCTCGGAGGCTGCTTGCAGGTAAATGTTGTTGTCGAGATTGACCTCGGCGGCTCTGCTCTTCGCGTCCGCGAGATTGCTCTCAGCCTGGGAGATCGCGTTCTGGACATCAGGTGCCTTTGCGTTGGAAGCATCGCGCGCCGCGTCGAAGGCGGTGGCGGCGTCCTGGTACCAGATATAGGCGCTGACCCAGGAGCCATCCTGCATGTTCTGGTCGGCTTCGGACAGAATATCGGTCGCGTCCTTGTACTCATCCGGGGCATTGATATCGGCCTTGACCTTGAGTGCGCCTTCCTGGGCGCTCGCGGCCAGGTCTTTGCCTTCATACGCTCGCTGCTCGGCGCCCTTCGCGTCGACAAACGCGTAGTAGGTCTGCGCTTCCTTGAGCGCCGCGGTCGAGGCTTCGATATCGGCTTTGGTGTTTTTAAGCCAGAGATCCTGAGCGGAGTTGTACCTGTCTTCGGCCATCGTGTAGTACATCACGATGGTGTCATACTTGGCATACCCATTCTTTTCGATATCAGCCCGAAGCACATTCACTTGGGCGGCCGCGGCGGCATTGTCGAACATCGCTCCGGCGAGCTGGTAGGTCTCGATCGCCTGGGAGAAATTCGATGCTTCCACGAACGCGGCTGCCTGCGAGGCAGCTTTCAGACCAGCATCGTACTGAGCGGGAGCTTGCGTCTGCGCGTCGACATTCATCGCGGCAAAGCGCGAGTCGTCGGCGGATTCTTTTGCGGCTTCGGCGCGGAGCGGCATGCCTTCCTTGACGACTCCATCCCACGTCGCGACGAGGTGGGTGAGCTTGTCTTTGAGCGGATAGGCCTTTACGCCATCGTACTGTGCCGGAGTCTCAACAAGATTTTTATACTCAGCGGCAACAGCGTCGTATTCGTCGTTCGCGGCCTTGAACTTATCGGGAAGCACAGAGTCTAGCGCGAAATTGGTCGCTTCGCTCCTGAGCGTCGTCGCCTGCTGGAACAGGTTCTGGAGCTCATATTTCTCAACTGATTGTTGCACCGGTGTTTGAGCGGCCGTTGTCGGCTGTCCGCCCGGTGTGGTGGCTGACGGAGTTTCTGTTACCTTTGGTACCTGAGCGGCGTTAGTGGCGCACGATGCTAAAACAAGCGCGACAATCGCCAGCAGAGGGAGAAACCGTTTCACAAATTTCATCGCTACCCTCCTGGGATATTTCGGTCTTTTGATTAATGATATAACCATATTGCAATAGAGTAAACACAAAAAACAACTTTTCTTCGCTGAAAGTGCCTCCTTTTTTCTTTCTTTAATATCGGGCACAAAATTGCATAAAATTACTCAATAATTATATCACTTGCTGATGTGGGTGACTTGTTTTTCATAGATTTTTTTCATGATGATAAGGGTGTTCGCGTTGACGAACGCAGATGTTCCGGTAAAAGGCGACTTTGTGAAAGAAGATATGATAAAGAGGCGATCGCGTGCGCTCTGGAGAATCGCGTCGATAGGGTTTTTGTGCGTGGCGGTGCTCCTCTGGGGCTGTGCGTCTTCCAACAGATTTCCGCGCGGCTATCGGCAATCGCGCACGGATTTGCGGATATGGCAGAATACCGCCGAAGGCTTTTCGCTCACCCTCATTACGAATCCTGATAGGGCGCAGGGCTTTGTGGAGTGGGGAAAGCTCGGTATCTACGGGCGTATTGTGGACGCGAGAAAGACTGGCGACACAATGTCGATTTCGCTCGGTGACGGTGGCATGAATGGCGTCAGGCTGCATGTCTTTGAGAAAAAAAATATGATCGAGGTGCGCTGCGAGTTGTCGAAGGACGCGCCCACTGTCCTCCAGAACCAGGTCTCGCGCGCGAACATTGTCGCGGAGCGAGTCGTTTCTTTGTCCGCACTTAAAATCTTAACTGGAACATTCAAAGAAAAACAGAGGAATGGCAGGGATATTTCCATTCGACTGCAGTACGTAACATCGTCGGCGACATTGGAGATGAATGTGCTGGATGAGGTGCTCAGGCGAGGAAAAACAGTTCGAGACGCCGCGATATTTCGGCGCGCGCAGCAGGAGGAAACCCCGGTTGTACTTTACGAACAGGGTGTGCCGGAGCCCTCGCGGGGTAGCCCTCGCGCGTCCGCGCAGCCTCAAATGGACGCGCAACCTCAGTCCCCGCTCGTCTATGAGGAAATTCAGTATCCGGTTTTTGTATCGACATCCATTTTGAGTGTGGCGACTCAGCGGTACCTATTTAATGGCGGAGCGCACGGCGCCGCATCGACCGAATTTGACATTATAGATCTTTCGTCGGACACGCGGCTTGGTGCCGACGATGTGTTGAAGGGCGGATGGAGAAATGCCCTCCTGCCCGCGCTTAGCGCGGAACTCCTGCGGCAGGGAACCTACGTAGGAGTAGATCCAAAGGGCGGGCTCAAGGCGCTCGGCCTCTTTGAACCCGAGCTCACCGCGCCTGATAAAGTTTTCATGTGCATGATGGGGCTGGGATTTGAATACGATCGTTATCAGATCGCGCCCTGGGCCATGGGAGAGTACATCGTCGTACTCCC
>JAKALZ010000091.1 GCA_021813065.1 bacterium | reverse complement strand
AGCGCGGGGGTGTAGAGCCCGAGCGTCGACTCCATCCACGAGCCGCCCGCGCCCAGGTAGTAGGCGAGGTAGCCGAGCTTCGAGTCGAAGACCAGGACGCGCGCGCGGCGCTTCTCGACAGGGCAGCCGATGCGCTGGAACGGGACCGGGCGCGTCTCATGGGCGTGATCATCCGCGAGGCCGGCAAGACGCTCGATGCCGCGCTCTCAAGGCTTGAAAAGGAGCTGATTATCGAAGTGCTAAAGATCACAAACGGGAACATGGCAGCGGCGGCGCGCCAGCTCGGAATCACCGAGCGACAGATCGGCCTTCGCATCCATCACTATGGCATAGACTGGCGACTCTATAGGTCCACGAAAAAGTAACCAACCTTTGTATCCTACTAAATTGTAGGATAATTCAAATTCATACATTAATGTAGGAGTTTGCGCCTGAGCGAGCATTCGAGTCGTGTTTGAATCTGAGGAGTCCCATTCGCCAACCGGATTTTTTGATATACTAATTTAATCGTTATGGAATAGTATGTTATTAAGACTCAATTGGCGCGTCGCAGCACAGAGAATCACTTTTTTCAGTTACAATATCCAACCATGGCACGTTTTTTGCAGTAATAATCCGTAATACTCAACAGGTGGTCTAAACGCTGTCCTGGCATTCGCGAAGAGGAGTGGCTATGAACGTGAAAAAAGAGACTTTTGATCTTGTCGAAAACCCTGTGTCGAGCCTCTATGGCAGCAACAGTTTTTCCAACTCTGTAATGCGGGAGCGCCTGCCGAAAAATATCTACAAGGAAATTCTCGCGGTTCAGGCGGGCGAGAAGGAACTCACGCTGGAAGTGGCTGAGGTCGTTGCCGCCTCCATGCGCGATTGGGCGCTCGAAAAGGGAGCGACTCACTTTACGCACTGGTTCCAGCCGCTCACGGGGCTCACCGCCGAGAAACACGACTCCTTTATTTCTCCAACCGCGGATGGCAAAGTGCTCATGGAATTTTCGGGAAAGGAGCTCATCAAGGGCGAACCCGACGCGTCGAGCTTCCCTTCAGGTGGTTTACGCGCGACTTTTGAAGCGCGCGGCTACACCGCGTGGGATGTCACGAGCCCGGCATTCTTAAATCAGGATCCCACCGGCACGACGCTTTGCATTCCTACCGCCTTCATCAGCTACTACGGACACGCCCTCGACAAGAAAGTACCCCTCCTGCGCTCGATGGACGCGCTCAATATGCAGGCAATGCGCGTGGTCCGCGCGCTCGGCAACACGAGCGCCAAACGAGTTGTCACCACTGTCGGTCCCGAACAGGAGTATTTCCTCGTCGATCAGAAATATTTCGACCAGCGCTCGGATCTGCTCCTCACCGGCAGAACGGTGTTCGGGTCCATGCCCGCAAAGGGACAGGAGCTCGAAGACCACTATTATGGCGCGATCAATGAGCGCGTCGCGGCATTTATGCGCGAAGTGAACATCGAGCTCTGGAAGATCGGCGTCTCCGCGAAGACTCAGCACAACGAAGTCGCGCCGAACCAGTACGAGTTAGCCCCTATTTTCACTACGACCAACGTTGCGGCCGACGGCAATCAGCTCGTCATGGAGATGATCAAGAAAGTCGCGCGCAGAAACGGCATGGAGGCGCTCCTCCACGAAAAGCCCTTTGCGGGCGTAAACGGCTCCGGCAAGCACAATAACTGGTCGATGGCCACCGACGACGGCGTCAACCTTCTCGATCCCGGCGAAAACCCCGAATCGAACGCGCGCTTTTTGCTCTTTACGGCCGCGGTCATCGAAGCGGTGGACCGCTACGCGCTTCTTCTCAGATCGTCAACCGCGACAGCGGGCAACGACCACCGTCTCGGCGCCAACGAGGCGCCTCCGGCGATCATTTCCGTGTACCTCGGCAGCCAGCTCTCCGAGATTTTCGACAACATCGCGGAAGGAAAGACATCGAATGGATCCGCGAACGGCGCGAAGATAAAACTCGGCGTCACGTCGCTGCCCTCTCTGCCGAAGGATGTTTCCGACCGCAACAGAACGAGCCCCTTCGCCTTTACGGGCAACAAGTTCGAATTCCGCATGGTGGGCTCGTCGCAGTCGATCGCCACGCCGAACACCTATCTCAATGTGGCGGTCGCGCAGGTGCTTTCCGAATTCGCGGACAAGCTCGAGAAAGCCGCCGACAAGAACGCTGCCATCCAAGCGATTATCAAGGAATCGTACGGCAAACACCGACGCGTCGTGTTCAATGGCAACAACTACTCCGAGGAATGGGTGCGCGAGGCTGAGCGCCGCGGTCTGCCCAATATTCGAGCGACGGTAGACTCGCTCCAGGTGATCACTCAAAAAGAGATCACCGACATGTTCGAGGCTCACAGGGTTCTCTCACGCGAAGAGATGGAGAGCCGCTACCATATCTACCTCGAACGCTACTCCAAGCAGATCAATATTGAAGCTGGCGTCATGCTCGAAATGGCACGCCGCCAGATTTTCCCCGCCGTAACCGCGTACGCGGGCTCGCTCGCGCGAGACGCGGCGGCCCTCGCGGCGCTCGGCGCGGTGAGCGCGCCACAAGGAAAGCGCGCTAAAAAGATCGCGGAGCTTACAAGCGAGCTCTACGACGAAACCGATAAACTCGAAAAGGTTCTCGAAGAAGCCCAGAACATTGAGGACGCATTCACGCAGGCAAAAGCATATCGTGAAAAAGTTGTCGCGCAGATGGCTCCGGTGCGAAGCAAAGTGGATAGCTTGGAGAGACTTGTCGCGAAAAGCGCGTGGCCTTTCCCGAGCTATGAGGAACTCCTGTTTAAGCTATGATTATGTAATAGTCAGAGATTCTTTCAAAAGTCGGACGAATTTTGAAAGAATAACTTTGTAGTGCGGCATTTGCGCACGATTTCAACGAAAACGGAGCAAATGCAAAGCCAATTTCAGAAGTAACAGACTTTTGAAATTGGCTCGTCATAGAGCCTCCTTCTTGTCCCCCCGCTCAAGAGTTTCTTGGGTGGGGGGACTCTTTTTTTACGCATATCATCCACCTAAAATGCGTAAATCAACGTATAATAGACGCGATATCGCGCAAATCGGCGGACGAAAAACATGAATGAGCTCCTTAAGAAATTTCTAAAGTCGCCTCTGGCGATCAGCCTTGTGGCTCTGAACGTGCTCCTCGCCGGTGGAGCCATGCTTTTCGGGTTGCTGCCCACGCTTGCCGCCCTCCCCCTCCTCGTGATAGTGACGGGTGGGGAGATGGTCGCGCTACTTAACTCTACATCGGGAGCGAAAGCGATTGTCGCGGAGCAGGATCGTAAGCGGGATGAGCGTGACGCTGAGAAACTCGCACAGACATCGGCGCTCAGAAAGCGCCTCGCGCTGCTGCGCGTCGATGATCCCGCGCTGAAGGCTTCGATCGACAGAATTGTGCTCACCGCGGGACTCTACCTCGACGCGTGCGCCAAGGGAGGCTCGCGCGATCCTTTTGTGGAAGATGCTATCTCGCGGGCGGCCGAAACGATCAACGGTTATCTTAAAATCGCGGATGGGGCGCGCGTCGAGGGCTTGCTCGGTTCGCGCGGGAGTGAAGATGCGGACGCGGCTTTACGCGCGGACGCTGATCTTGACTCTAGCGTCTCGCGACACGCAGGTGCCGACATCGCGCGGAAGACTCGCGCGCTTGTAGATGGTGCCACGCGCACTATTGAAGAACGACTCGCGCTGCCGCAGGGCGGCATTGAAGGAAATCACACGGCGCTCGACGAAATGGAAAGTCGACAGGAGCTCGAAGAATGAAGCGATCCAGAATCTTGATCGCGGCGCTGTTCGTCGCCGCGCTTGCGCAGGGTCTTGGCGCGCTCGATGCCAGGGCGCAGTCCGTCGAAGTCTTCCTCACGCTGCACAACGATGGAAAGGCGGTGGTGCAGAACTCGATTGTGTGGAATGTGAGTTCGGGGACGATGGGCGGTTTCTATTTCCAGGGCGAGCAAGCCCCCATGGCGTGGGACACGCAGCGATGCTGGGCGGATCTGTCCGATGGAACGAGACAGCCGCTTGAGATTTCACGCTCAAACGGGACATGGGATGTGACCCTCGCGAAGGGAAAACGAACATCGGGCACCTCAACCTGGGTCCTCACCTACGGGGCCGATCTCGCGGCAGCGGGCATGGTCGGACTGACCAACGCCGCGAGCGGAGAAAAGCTCATGCACTTCCACTGGGCGCCCGTTGAGTGGGATCAGGCGCTCGATCACCGAACAGTGACGATTGTGCTGCCTATCGTGATGAAGGCGGGCGAAAAGGGCGATTCGCGATCGGAGCAGCTCGCGCAGCTCGGTTTCGCTACCGAGAAATTCGTCAACGAGCAGAACAAGATCGACTGGTACGCCGCCGATGGTTCCGATGGCAACTACTATCTCGCGCTCCGGTTCCACCAGGACAAGCCCGCCGCGAAAGCCTCTCAGGTGCTTCAGTTCTATTTTTCGGCACAAAATGTAGGGCAGGCCTTTTTGCCGCTTTTCGACGCGCTGGCCGCAGGCGGGACAGGTGCGCCTTTGAGCGCGGGCTCGCCCTCGGGCGAAACCTCGGGCGCGGCAGCTGGCACTGGCACGGGCGCGAGCTCTGCCCGTGCCGCGTTTTCGTGGCAGAGAACACCGCTTCTCGCGCTCTTTCTGTGCGGCGGCGTGGCGGCGCTCGGCGTGTTCCTCTATCGCAGAAAAATCGCGGGCTATCCTCGCGCGATCGCCAAGGCAGAAGGAATCGCCTGGGCGGGCGACTCCTGGACGCCGCCTCGATTGAGCGAGGGTACCTACGCGGTGCCTGGCAAGGTCGCCGAAGACCTGCATCCACTCGAAGTGGCGCTGCTCTTCGAACTGCCACTCCCGCGCGTCGCGGCGGTCATGGTGAAGATCCTCGAAGATGAAGGGGTGGCAAAGCTCACCCAGGAGGCACCGCTCAGGATCGAGGCGCTGAAAGAGAAGAGCTCCGATCCCTATGGCGACGCGTTCCTCGCGGCATTTGATGGCGATGGATGGGTGCTCACAGGAAAAATGGCCGATTTCTTCGAGATGGCGCTCAAAAATCTCCAAGAAAAAACCTGGGACTGCGATATCGAGGCGACAAAGGCGTATTATCGAAAGAAAATCGAAGAGGCAGAGGCCGAAGAGGGCGCCGCGCAGCGTGCGGAACCGCGCGCGGGAACGCCGGGCTACTACCCCTACTGGTACTCTTTCGTGTACGTGTATTCCCACCCGCACTACTGCGGCAATATTGGGCTGCCAAAAGAATTTTCGGGGACATACGCGGCCTTTATGGCATCGTCGGCGTGTTTCTCTGGCTGCTTCGCGCCGAAAAATCTGGCGGGCACCTCGGGCGCATGCTACTCCGCGTGCCACAACGCATGCCATTCCGCCTGCCACCAAGCATGCCACAGCGCCTGTCACTCGGCCTGCCATTCGGCCTGCCACAGCGCGTGCGTTTCGGGAGGGCCGCATTGAGCGCTGATCTTGCCTGGATCGACGATTTCTGGACGCGCGCGGGCGAGCACATCTTCTGCCGCACCGACGATGGGGTGCTCATTCTTCCGCCAAACCGAGTCTACAAGCTCAATCCAACTGGTGCCTCACTGATCGATTACCTGAAGCGCGGCGGATCGATGCGGACGCTGCGGCTGCCCTCAGAGGAAGCCGCGCGCGACACCGCGCTCTTCTTTGGCGACCTCGCGGCGCTTTATCGAGGCGACCAGCCAGTCAATGGAACAGTGGGCGCTGAGTTATACTCATTCTCTTATACTCGACTGCCGGTGCTCGGCGAAATCGCGCTGACCTACCGATGCAACAACGCGTGCCGATTCTGCTATGCGGGCTGCGGCGCGGGCGCAGACTCGCCCTCTTCCGCTTCCAGCTTCTCCGGCGCGCCCCAATCGACCCGCCCCGAGCGCTCGACCACCGACTACGAACACATCATCGACATCTTCGCCGACGAAGCGAAAATTCCCTTCTTTTCATTTACTGGCGGCGAGCCCACGCTCCGGAACGACCTCGAGGAGCTCATATCGCACGCCCGCGGCCGCAGGCTCATCACCAACCTCGTGACAAACGGCACGCTGATCGACGACGCGCGCGCGGCTTCGCTCAAGGCCGCGGGACTCGGAAGCGCACAGGTCTCGATTGAGGCGCATAATGCAGAAACCCACGACTTCCTCGCGGGCCGCCAAGGGGCCTTCGCCGAGACGCTCGCGGGCATCGCGGCGCTGCGCCGCGCCGGCATTCCCACGCAGACCAACACCACCATCACCCGCGCGAACATCGACCTCGTAAGCGCGATGCCCGCATTCCTCCATTCGCTGGGCATCTCCCGCTTCGCGATGAATCTCTTTATCCCCACGATCCCAGGGCCCTGGGCAGACCGGCTCTTCGTAACCTACGAGGAAATAGGCCCCTACGTCGACGCGGTGGCCAAAGCCGCGCGCACGCTCGATATGACCTTCTTCTGGTACAGCCCGACCCCCTTCTGCGCCTACAATCCGATCGCGCGCGGCCATGGCAACAAGAGCTGCGCCGCCGCGGACGGACTCATTTCGGTCGCTCCCGACGGCGCGATCCTGCCCTGCTCGTCTTGGGACGAGCCCATCGGCAACCTTTTCGAAAAATCCTTCCGCGCGCTGTGGTTCTCGGAGCGCGCGCGCTTCTATAAAGAAAAACACTTCGCGCCCGAGCCCTGCCGCGCCTGCGCCAGCTTTACCGCCTGTCAGGGTGCCTGCCCGCTCTACTGGCGCTACACTCACACGGAGCCTCGCGGTCTCGCCGCGCGCAAGGAGTATGTATGAATTCGGCAATCATTCGTTACAGGATTCCAGGCCTCGGAACAACGTCGCGTCTCATTCTGTTTGGCGCTTTCGCGCTCGGCGGCATTCTGGCGCAGATCTTCTGGCGAGGAGCTGGACTCATTGTGGGGCCGATCCTCCTCATCGCGCCTCTCACGCTTCTTTCCGCGAAACCCTGGACCAACAAACCGAAGGATATCGGCGAAGAGGACTGGCAGCCCGTGAGCGACGCCGAACTCGACCGTATCGCTGACGCGTTCAAAGCCACACGGACCGTAAAACTGCCGCTCTGGTACCGCTCGGGCTTCGGAGTACCCTTCACGATCGCGCTCGGCGTAATCGCCGCTGCTCTGGGGA
>JAKALZ010000090.1 GCA_021813065.1 bacterium | reverse complement strand
TTCAGATCTAGACGTACCTAGAGACGTGCCGTGAGCGCGTTGAAGGGCGCGTTTCGTCGCTGTGCCCCTGTGGCGCGTTCTCGTACTATATTTCGTGTGAATTATCAAGTTCACTCACCGCGTTTCTCCATATTGATCAGCCCCCTCTCCACAAAGCTGTAGTACCCGTTTCCTGAAAAAATCAGGTGGTCGAGGAGCGGGATACCGAGAATTTCGCCGGATCGCAAGAGCCGCTCGGTTATTTCTCTGTCTTCTTCAGAGGGCTCGAGATTTCCGCTCGGATGATTGTGCGCCACGATGATCGCGCAAGCCCGATCGGTGATCGGATCCGCGAAAACCTCTCTGGGATGCACAACAGTCTTATTGATCAATCCCTTCGTGATCTCCCGCACCGCGTTCACTTCGTGTCCGCCGTTGAGAGAGATGACGATAAAATGTTCCTGCTTTACATCGGCATAATGAATGAGGAGCGGATAGGCATCCTTGGGCATCGCCACCCGCATACCCCGGGTCGAGAATATGCGACGTCCCAACTCGATCGCCGCCGCGACAACGCAGCTCTTCGCTTTGCCCATCCCATCAATAGCCATCAAAGTCTTGATATCGAAGGAGCGCGTGCCTCCGCTGATCTGGTCGAGGACCTCTTTCGCTAGCTTCCTCACGGGCTTGTCGTGCTTGCCAGTTCCCAGGATGGCTGTCATTAGATCTAGATTAGAAATCGCGCTGCTGCCCGATTTTACCATCCGTTCACGGATGTCGGGGTTGGCTACCGCCCGATCCGCTTTAAGGATCACTCTCTCGTATGCATACCACTCATCCATGTTGTCTCCCACAAGAGAGACGCGCGCGGTGCGCGGTGCGATTCAAATTTGACAGGACGGCCGCCGGCAAAGCGTTTGCGTTCGTCGTTCGAGTATCATATAATCAAATTGACCATATTACCCGAAATGGCCATAGGGCATTTCATGAGGAGGAAACAATGAAAAGTGTTAAAGGAACAAAGACTGAAGTGAATCTTCTCACCGCATTCGCGGGCGAATCGCAGGCGCGCAACCGCTATACGTATTTCGCGTCCAAGGCCAAGGAAGAGGGCTTTGTGCAGATCCAGCTTGTGTTCGAAGAGACCGCGAATCAGGAAAAGGAGCATGCGAAACGCCTCTTTAAATTCCTCGAAGGAGGCACGGCCAAGGTCACCGCGGAATTCCCCGCTGGCGTTATCGGAACGACGAGAGAAAACCTTCAGGAAGCCGCGGGCGGCGAAAACTACGAGTGGAAGGAAATGTACCCCGGATTCGCGGCAATCGCGCGCGAAGAGGGCTTCTCCGCTATTGCGATGGTGTTCGAGTCAATCGCGGTAGCCGAAAAGCAGCATGCCAAGCGCTATGAGGGTTTCATGGCGAATATCGACGCAGGTCGTGTGTTTAAGCGAGAAAAACCAGCGGTATGGCGCTGCCTCAACTGCGGTTACCTCTTTGAGGGAACCGAAGCGCCAAAAGTATGCCCCGCGTGCGCCCATCCGCAGGCATATTTTGAACTCATAGGTGAAAATTGGTAAATTCTGCCTGGAGGTGTTTATATGACACAGAAAAGACAAGTGTATAAGTGCATGAAATGTGGCAATATCGTCGAAGTGCTCCATGCGGGCGAGGGCGGACTCGTGTGCTGCGGAGAGCCCATGAAGCTCCTCGTTGAGAACACTACCGACGCGGCGAAAGAAAAACACGTCCCAGTGCTTGAAAAAACCGTTGACGGCTGGTGGGTCAAGGTTGGCGCGGTCGCTCACCCCATGGAAGAGAAGCACTACATCGAGTGGATCGAACTCATCGCGGATGACACTTCCTATCGCGCATTTCTCTCTCCAGGGCAAGAACCCAAAGCCTTCTTCCCCGTAAAGGCCAACAAGGTCACCGCACGAGAATACTGCAATCTGCATGGATTGTGGAAAGCGTGAAAATAGAATAAGGAGCGCTCAATGAAGAAGTTTGTCTGCGATGTATGCGGCTATATCTATGATCCCGCCGATGGCGATCCTGATGGCAAGATTCCTGCGGGAACACCGTTCGAGAAGCTGCCCGACGATTGGGTGTGCCCAATGTGCGGCGCGAGCAAAGATTCGTTTTCGCCGATGGACTGATAGTGATAACGCGCCGCACAGATGTGGCGCGATCGTTCCGTAATCTGAAAGGGCTGCCCGCCGAAGCGCGGGCAGCCCTGGTATTTTTCGGAGCGCGCAGCTGGTCGCGAGGGAGCTGCGCTGCGGTTCACGGCTGGTCAGCGCGCGGCCCCTCTGCCCACAGCGCCACTGTTTTGGTATCTTGTACGCATGGAGCGTTTATGATTTCCCGAGAAGATTTCATTTTCTGCATCGGATACGACGGAGACGCCGCGATTGTCGATGGGCGGGCCAAGAAAGAGTTCTCGAAGCTGTCGACGGCGCAGCTCACCGAGAAGGGCCTCTATCGCGCCGCCTTCGCCTCGGCGCTCTACTCGAAGAAACCCGAGGAAATGCGCGCGTTCATCGATTTTTTCAACCAGAAAGCGGGCACGCGCTTTACCGATGAGAGTCAGCTTTCGCGGCTCTTTGGTGTGTATATCGAAGATATCTCCCGCGTGAAGATACTCTAGCGTCGCTCTGGCGCGCCGATCCGCGATGCGCTCTTACTGCCGGACAAGCGCAACGCGCGTGAACGATTCCGATCGTGCGCTCATTTTGGCCGCCCCGGCCCTTGCTTCGCTGTTTGAGCGAGCGATTTCTCACAGCACCTGCACAATCCTGCATTTGAGATAGCGCGATTCCTCATAGCCCACCACGATGGGGTGGTCGAGGTCCTGCGTGCGCTCTTCGATGAGACGGAGCCGGCGGTTCGAGTCATAGGCGGCCTCCGCGAGCATCGAGTCAAACATCGCGGGCGTAAAGGCGTGCGAGCATGAGAAGGTAACGAGGATGCCGCCGCGCTCGAGGAGGTGCATGGCGCGGAGATTGAGCTCCTTATAGCCACGGTGCGCGCCCGGAAGCGCCGCGCGATTCTTGGCGAAGGCAGGCGGGTCGAGGATGATGAGATCGAAGCGTTGGCCCATTTTTTCGAGATCGCGCAGGTAGTCGAAGGCATTCGCGCTGACAGTGGTGATTCGATCGGCGACGTTGTTGCGGGCGGCGTTGCTGCGCACCAGGTTGAGTGCCTCGGAAGAACTGTCCACTGAGACCACTGAAGAAGCGCCGGCGCGCGCGGCGAGGATGGAGAAGCCGCCCTGGTTGCAGAACATGTCGAGGACACGGCGGTCTGGGGCGAAGCGGGCGGTCACGCGCCTATTTGCGCGCTGGTCGAGGAACCAGCCGGTTTTCTGGCCGCCCGCGAGGTCGACTTCGAAGAGCGCGTCATTCTCGTCCATGAGGATGCGCTCGGGAACTGTGCCCCAGAGCACGCCGGTGGACTCCTGGAGGCCTTCGAGCGCGCGCACCGGCGCGTCTGATCGCTCTACGATGCCTAAAGGGTTGAAGACTTTTCGAAGCGCCTCAACGATGACTGCCTTGCGCGCTTCGACGCCGAGGCTTAGAAACTGAACCGAGAGCCAGAGCGCTGGGAATGGACCGGCGCCCTGAGGAGCCTGCGGCGCCGCGATGTTCAGTGGCGCTTCGTTTTGTTGAGCGGCAGCTGGGGCCTGCTCTGGGATAGCCGAAGCCGAGCGCTCTGCCGCGTCGATCGGTACGCCCCAAAAACCATCGACGATCAGCCCCGGCACCGAATCAGCTTCGCCGAAAACCAGCCTGAGGCTCCGCGGCGAGCTACCGAAGTGCATCTCGCGCCACGCCTTCGCGTGCTCGAATGCGCGTGTAAAAAATTCGCCATCAGCGTGCTTCGCGGTGCGCGAGTACACCCGCGCACGTATCTTCGAGTTCGGGTTGAAAAAGGCATAACCGACATGGAGCCCGCGCGCATCCTTGATCTCGACTTCATCGCCGGGGTCAGGCGCTCCAATAACCCGAGCGATTTCGTTGTCGTAGACCCACGGGTGCCCGTGCCGTATGCGAATGTCTTCTTTTGACTTGAGGATTATTTCGACCATCGATGGTATCGTACGGTACGGAAGCATCTGTTACAAGAGCCGGGTATGCGCGTGCCAAGATCCCTGCTGGACAGATGATCGGAATATCTCCATTCTTGCGCCATAATGGCCATGTAGAGGTCGAATATGCCAAGGCCCATGAAGTACAGGATCGTCAACGGACATCCGGTCACCAATGTTTTTAAGCCCGCGGGTATTCCGCAATGCGAACTCGAAGAAGTGCTGCTTACGCTCGATGAATTGGAATCGCTTCGCCTTGCCGATCTTGAAGGCCAATATCAAGAAGAAGCAGCCCGGCGCATGGGCATTTCGCGTCAGACATTCGGCAATATTGTGGAATCCGCGCGAAAAAAAGTCGCCGATGTCCTCGTGAACGGCAAATCGCTCCGCATTGAGGGCGGGTATGTTGACATTCCGGGTCCGTCTTTCCGCTGATCGAATTCCAGGGGAAATGATTGCGGCACGCGATTGCTTTGTTTGACAGGAATCTTTCACGGCTGTATAATTAGCATATGCCAACAAAATCCGAGCTAGCCGCTACGACTGTGCGTCGTCCACCCATGCACGCATACGGGCCGGTTCCATCCCGCAGGTTCGGAAGATCCGTCGGCATAAGTCCCATTCCAGAAAAGACCTGCAGCTACTCCTGCATCTATTGTCAGTTGGGGCGAACGTCCCGCATGACGATCGCCCGGCAACACTTTTTTCCTGTCGACGATATTCTCGCCGATATCGAGAGAGTTGTGGAGGCAAATAAGCACACTATCGATTATCTCACGCTCGTGGGCGATGGCGAGCCAACACTGAGCGCGGATCTCGGCGACATCATCCACGCGTGCAAAACACGCTTTCCTTACAAAGTGGGCGTAATTACGAATGGTTCGCTGCTGTGGATGGAGAATGTGCGCAATGAGCTCAGCGAGGCTGATGTGGTGAATATTTCTATGGTGACCAGCGATCCTGATGTGTTCAAGGGGATGCATCGGCCTCACAAGGGACTCTCTTTCGATAAAATTAGGGAGGGAATTCAGCTCTTTGCCGCGACATTTCCCGGTCGGATTTGGGCTGAGGTCATGCTGGTCGATAATGTGAATACGGATTCTGGGGATTTGCGCGAGTTGCGAAAGTTTCTCGACAAAATCCAACCGTCGCGGACCTACATCATGACGCCGACCAGGCCTCCTGCCGAATCATGGGTTCGTATCCCGCAACCTGAGAAGATACTCATGGCGCTTTCTGTATGTGGAGGGGAAACTGTTACGCAGCTCGAGCACGGGAGCTTTGGGCTCGACGAATTCAAGACCGCCGAGGAAGCTCTTTCCGAGATTTCCAGACGGCATCCCCTGCGGCTCAACCAAGCGCGGACCATAGAGGCCTATTTTGCGCAGCGGAGTCTCGATCGGCTCATCGCGGAAGGAAAATTCAGGATAGTCGATTATCAACATCATAAATATGTGCTGCCGTCGGAGTTCATGTTCGGAACGAGCTCTGCCGGTCGCGGCTAAAGGGCATCGGCGGCGCGGCGTACGCCGCGCCGCCGCGATTCAGTTAGGGCGTGTCGCTGTTCGGCTTCTGCATCTCATCGACCTGTGCTTTCAGAGCTTCAAGCCGCGCTTCCAGAAACTTCTGTTGAGCGATAAGAGCCTGCTTTTGCAGCTCCGTGCTCGGCGCGAAGGCGAAATCCATAGCAGAGGGATCAACGCCCCATGCGCCGCCCAAACCCCATGCGCCGAATCTTCGCCTATATCCTTGGCCAATGCCCTTTCCCATTCCAAGCCCGTGGTCAAAACCAGCCCCGGTCCTGCAATTTCCTAATCCACACCCTGTCATAGATCCAGCCCCCATGGGGCCCGTTCCATCACGATACGGCATAATTGTACCTCCGTACAAATTTTCTTAAGAATCACGAAGGATTCCTGTTCGTAGCCTGTTCATATATATGTTCAAGCGCCTCAATTTCGCGCTTGCGGTTACCGAGTTCGGCCATCGAGAGCGCGAGTACCTCAAGCCCCCGAGGAGTTATCTCGTACATTCTGCGCTGTGGGCCCATGCTCCTTTCATCCCAATCCGCGGAGACGAGCCCTTCGATTTCGAGCCCGCGCAGCGCCCTATAGATAATGCTCATGTCGAGCGTCCGCGGGTTGAAACCAAATTGCGAGATATCACTCGCAAGGCTGTAGCCGTAACTCTTTTCGCGCCGCAGCAGTACGAGCAGGCAGGTCTGCAAAAACATGATGCCTCCTCGCATGGGCCCGATTCCGCCGCCTCGTGCTCCTCCCATAGGTCCTCTTGGTCCTCGTGGCATACTCCCTCCTCGATGATCGCACCACAAATATACGAGTCTATAGATAAAAAGTCAATAGATATTTTGTCACTAAATACGCGTAGGCTGCATGGGCGGAAAAACGAGGATGTTGCTGCAATCGAACGCACGCAAAGGTGTCGAGCGCGCCGTATTGAACCTCGCTTCACCCTCATATACCATAATAAGACCATGAAAAAGCCTTCGCTCATCTATCGCTGTTCAGCCTGCGGGCACGAGGAGCCGAAGTGGCTCGGACGCTGCCCGGAGTGTGGGCAGTGGAACACGCTTGTCGAAGCAAAGACGATTGGGCGCTTTGAGAAGGATAGCTCAGCTTTCTCAGTACCGCTGGAATCGGTGGATTCCGCGCTTGGGGCGAGGGTGTCGTCGGGTATCTCCGAGCTCGACAGGGTGCTGGGTGGAGGATTCATGCGGGGTTCGGCTATCCTGATCGGCGGAGAGCCTGGAATTGGCAAGAGCACGCTGCTCCTTCAAGCTTGCGCGAAATTCGGCGCGAAGGGCAAAGCGCTCTATATCTCTGGCGAAGAATCGGCCGCGCAGATTCGACTGCGCGCCGAGCGGATTGGCGCCATGTCGAAACAAATCGAAGTGTTTTGCGGCAACGACGCGCACGCGTGCCTCTCGGTAATGGATTCGGTGCATCCGCTCTTGACTGTGATCGACTCGATTCAGACCGTGCAGTCGCCCGAGGCGGGAGCTGTCCCCGGCACTCCGAATCAGATCAAATTCTGTACGCAGGAATTCGTCGAGTGGGCGAAGAGTCACGACTCGATCGTGGTGCTCGTGGCGCATGTGACCAAGGATGGT
>JAKALZ010000089.1 GCA_021813065.1 bacterium | reverse complement strand
CCTCGAGCCAACCGAGCGCTTCGTGAAGGCGGCAGACTCGGCGAGCTGTCCTCTCCTCATCACCGAACTCAGCTCCGTGGAGTTTTCGATCCGCGTGATTCGAATACTCCACGATATCTTCGCGCCGAAAATCGTGATGCACGGAGTCCTCGTCGAAGTGTTTGGGATCGGCATACTGCTGATCGGCGAATCGGGCGTCGGCAAGAGCGAGACCGCCCTCGCCCTCATCGAGCGCGGACACCGGCTCGTCGCGGACGACGTAGTCGAGATACGCTGCCTCAATGGATCGCTTCTCATGGGCCAGGGCACCAATAAAGTCATAGGGCACCACATGGAGATCCGCGGGCTCGGCATCATCAACGTAACCCACCTCTTCGGCGTAGGCGCGATTCGCGACAAGAAGCAGATCCAGCTCGTCATCCAGCTCGAGGACTGGGACCCGAACAAGGTGTACGACCGCATCGGCATGGACGAAATGACCATGGAAATACTGAACGTCCCGGTGGCGAAACTCGAGATCCCCGTCAGACCTGGACGCAATATCCCCATCATTATCGAAACCGCGGCAATGAACGAACGCCTTAAAAAAATGGGCTACCACAGCGCGCGGGAATTCAACCAGAACATTCTCCGCTGGCTCGAGAGCGAGAGCGCGCGGACGATGTACTTCACGCGCGACGATTACTGAGCGCCAGCGCGACTCATTGAATGCCGAGGAAATTCCAGAGTAGTATGCGTAGCATAAGTAATGCCGAAAAATCCTTTTGGGAGCCCCTATGGTAGAGCTTGAGACAATAATAAAAAACCGCGCCGGCATACACGCGCGTCCATCCGCGCTCATCGCGCAAACCTCAATAAAGTTCGCGTCGCGCATCTATCTGGAGAAAGCCGGCAACCGCATCAACGCAAAATCTATCATGGGCATCATCACCCTCGCGGCGAGCTTTGGCGCCAAAATCAAGATCATCGCCGACGGTCCGGACGAACAGCAGGCTGCCGTAGCGCTCAAGACACTTTTCGAATCGGGATTCAACGAAGAACTCGGCTGAGAGGGCTTGCACATTCGCGGAATCTGTGCTGTATACTATACACGAGCACAGGAGCCCGCATTGAAAGACCTTACCGCGCGTCAAAAAGAGATTCTCGGCTTCATCCACGAGTACATCCAAACCAACAACTATCCGCCCACCGTGAGAGAAACCGCGCGCGCGTTCTCAATCTCGGTCAAAGGCGCCTACGACCACCTCAAAGCACTCGAAAAGAAGGGCTGCATCAAGACCTCCGAAAAGCGATCTCGGTCCATCGAGCTTGTCTCACCGCCCGAGGATGAAACGCCTGTCGTCCAAATTCCGCTTTTAGGCGAGATCGCCGCGGGCAAGCCTATTTTCGCGGACGAAAATTTCGAGCGGACTATCGCGATCCCTTCGGACCTCGTCGAGAATCGCGTTCCGCACTTCGCCCTGAAAGTCAAAGGCGACAGCATGATTGGCGCGGGCATCCTTTCGGGCGATGTCGCGATTATCGAGCAGACCGAAGTCGCGAAAAACGGCGATATCGTAGTGGCGCTGCTCGAAGAGAGTGTCACGCTCAAACGCTTCTACATCGAGAACAACCGCTACCGGCTTCAGGCTGAAAATCCACGCTACGCGCCTATTTTTACGCAAGACCTGAGGATACTCGGCAAACTCCGCGGCATCTACAGGAGCTACTGAGCCCATGGCTGGACAGCGTCTTCCTCCGGCGTGGATACTCACAGGGCCAGAAATAGGGCTGAAAGAGTCTTTTGTCGCTGACATTGTCGCGAAAGCGCGCAAGCTCGGAGGCGACGAACCGGAGCTGCACAGGCTCTACGCGGGAGACGCCACTGTCGCCGACGCGCTCGCGCTCCTGCGGAACGCTTCGCTCTTCGCGTCGTGGGTTATCGTCGAATTTCGCAACATAGACCAGGTCGACCTGAAGGCTGATATCGACGCCCTCGCGAAATACTGCGCCGCCCCATCTGAACAGACCGTGCTCATCCTCGAAACCGAAGGCTATTCAGCGCCAAAACCCCTCGAAAAGGCTATTCCATCGGACTGCCGCAAGACTTTCTTTGAGATGTTCGAGAGCGAGCTCGCGGGGTGGATACGCCGCGAGCTGGGAAGCGAAGAGCTCTCCGCGGGTTCTGAGGCGGTTGAAGCGCTCCTGGAGCTTGTGCCGCACGACACGGCGTCGCTCAGGGCGGCATGCCTTATTTTGAGCTCGAGCTTCGCGCGCGGGAGCGCGCTCTCGGCGGAAGATGTCGAGGCGGCTATCCTGCGCTCAAAGCCCGAAGACGCGTTCAGCCTCTTCGACAGAATAAGCCAAGGCGAGCTCGAGACCGCCCTCGAAGTGCTCGACAGCGTGCTCGACGCGCGGCGCGGCGACGGCAACCAGATCATCGCCGCCCTTATCTGGAGCTTCAGGCGTCTCGGGCGCATCTCAGGCGCCGTCTCCCTCGGCGAACGCTTCGACGAAGTCTGCCTCCGCGAGCAGGCGCGCTCAAAAACCGTGCAGCGCCAACTCCGCGCCGCGCTGCGGCACTATACCTCCGAGGACATACGCACAATCATCGTGGCGCTCTCGGAGACCGAGGCAGCCATACGCGGCCCGCTTGGGTCGGCCTTCGAGCGGCAATTGCTGCATCTTCTCATTACCTCTATAATCACCGAAAAAGGACGGGGACTCGCGGCCGCCGGCTGGAGCGAGCGCGGACTGTATCCCCAATTCTGAACGTAGGACACGATATGCCGCAGACAGTGAGGACCATTCAACTCGGCGAGAGAACCATCATCCTCGTCGGTACCGCCCACATCTCCAAAGAGAGCATCGAAGAAGCCAAAGCGACCATCCGCGAGCAGCAGCCGCAGCGCGTCTGCGTCGAGATCGACATGGGGCGCTATCAGTCCATCAAGCAGGAAAGCCGCTGGGAGAGCCTCGATATCATAAAGGTACTCAAAGAAGGCAAGGGCTTCCTCCTCCTCGCGAATCTGGCCCTCGCGGGCTTTCAGAAGCGGCTCGGAGCGGATCTCGGCACGAAGCCCGGCGAGGAGATGCTGGCCGCCATCCAGACCGCCGACGAGATGGGCATACCCTGGTCGCCAATCGACCGCGAAGTGCAGCTCACGCTCAAGCGCGCCTGGGCAAAGTCGAACTTCTGGAACAAGTCGAAACTCCTCGCCAGCCTCGTCGAGTCGGCCTTCTCGCGCGAAAAGCTGAGCGAAGATGATCTCGAAAAACTGAAAGAGGGCAACGAACTCGAGCACATGATGAACGAGATGGCGGAATTCATGCCCTCAGTGAAGGAAGTCCTCATCGACGAGCGCGACCGCTACCTCGCGACGAAAATATTCCAGACCGCCGAGCAGAAGGTGGTTGCCGTGGTGGGCGCGGGCCACATGAACGGCATCGAGATGTGGCTCGGAAAACTCTCGCGGGGCGAAGCGCGCGCCGATGTCTCGGATATCGAGCGCATGCCGCAGCCGGGCTGGTTCGCGAAATCGGCGGGCTGGCTCATACCCGCCATTATCGTCGCCCTCATCGTGCTCGGATTTTTTCGCGCTGGGGGCCAGGCGAGCCTGACCATGGTGCTGCGGTGGATACTGCTGAACGGATCGCTGGCGGCGCTCGGATCGCTGCTGTGCCTCGCCCATCCGCTCACGATACTCGGATCATTCCTGCTCGCGCCCGTGGCGACGCTCAATCCTGTGCTCGCGATAGGACTCTTCGCGGCGGTCATCGAAGCGCATTTCAAGAAGCCCACGGTGGCCGACGCCGAAACCCTCGCCGACGATGTCACGAACTTCAAAGGGTTTTATAAGAACCGAATTACCCACATTCTTCTCGTGTTTTTCATGTCGAGCTTCGGCGGAATGATAGGCAACTTTATCGCGCTGCCCGTGCTCGCCTCGAAGGTGCTCGGGTAGGCTGACGCGCCAACCTCTGCTCCGCGAAGCGGCAAGGCGGCAAGGCCGCGAGCTCGTGAGCGCGCGGAAGTTTTTTGCAGCGGCGCGACGAGCGGGCGAACGCGCTTCGTGGCTTTGCGAGCATGGCGCGCCTTGGCTGTGCGGCCACGTGCCGCTCAGTGTCAACTGAGCGCGGATTGCACCATCTCGGTCAGCGCCGGCATGAGCTGCTTCTTTCTGGAAAGCACATCCTTCAATATATATACGCCCTGCTGCTGCATTGGATAGCTGAGGTACGCGTAGAATTCGTGTTCTGCGCTGATGTAGAGCAGGCTCTCGAGTTTAGTGATGTCGGTGGCCATGAGTGCCGCGAGGTAAGCCCCGGTCTCCGTGCGGATACGCGAGAGTCCCGCAAGTACTTCTTCCTGGCGGGCGAGCAACTCTTGCGAATTCGTCAACTCGATCTGGCTCACGGTAAGCTTCTTTCTTTGCACCTCGTACTCTTTCCGATCCATGCGCAGCAGCTGGTCGATGGGCAGACGCGCGGCGAGCGAAGCCGAGGCCATGATGTCGCGCCCTACTTCCTCAATCGACAGATCCGTGATGCTCGCCAAGTAGTCCGCAAGCTCGCGGTCCACATCGGTCGTCGTCGCCGACTTGAGCACAAGCGTGTCCGAGAGGATGCCGCAGAGGAGGATCGAAGCGATGCTCTTGTCGAGCGGGGTTTTCGTCTCGAGATACATCGAAGCGACAATGGTGCTGGTCGATCCGACCACACGGTTGATGAAGGTGATGGGGTAGGCGGTCGAGAACGTGCCGATGCGGTGATGGTCGATCACTTCGAGGATGCAGTAGTTCTGGATGCCGTCGACCGCCTGCCCAAATTCGTGGTGATCGACGAGGATGAGCTCGATGTTGGGCTCGCGAATGAGATCGCCCTCCGTGAGAAGCCCTAGCACGCGCTGATTTTCGTCGACAATGGGAACCGCGCGCGCGGCGGACTCCGAGATGGCGTGCCGGACAGTCTTCATGAAATCTCGAGGGCCAAGGGGCGCGACAGAGGTGTCCGCCACGCTGGTCACAGGCGTCGAGTAAAGCGCGAGAAGTGATGTCGACGAAGTGTCGTAGGACGAGATCAGCACCGCGACGCCCTTGGCTTCGGCGAGGTAGGCGATCTCCTTCGAGGGAATAAAGCCGTTCGTTATGATGAGGGCGCGCACTCCCGCAGCGATGGCGGTGCGCATGACTTCCTCGCGGTCGCCCACGAGCACGACCTTGTTGTGCGCGGGTTCGGATGAAATGTAGTCCTTAAAGCGCTCATCCGAGAGCGAAGCGACGACGATGCGCCCGTTGAACATCGAACCCGCGCTCCCCGCCACGAGAGGTTGCGCTTTGATCGTCGCGATGAGGTGGTTGATCGAGGTCGCGATCACCGCTTTGCGGTGCGGATTGATCTTGGCAAGAATGTTTTTCGCGAACGAATTGTAATAGAAAAGACCCTTGTAGTGCCCATCGTCATCGACGATAGGCATGACTTGTCGGGGAGATTTTTCGAGCTGGGCGAGCGCCTCCCAGAGAGGCGCGCTCTCGTTGATGACCGGGGGAGCGCTGTCGATATAGTACTCGGCCTTTGGGATGAGATCTGGGATGAAATCGGGGAGAGGAACACCAAAGCGCTGAAAAATATACTCAGTCTGGGGATTGGCGGCGCCAGCCCGGGCCGCGCGCACATGCGTTTGCCCCTGCGCGCGCTTGAGCGCCGCGTAGGAGGCCGCGGCGACCACTGAGTCGGTGTCGGGGTTCTTGTGACCGATGACGTAAATTATCTTAGACATTTCCGTTCCTCTCTTGCGTGGATTGTAACGCTTTGCGCGCTTTGTACGATGCGTGCACTTAGTGCGCGCTCGCTCTACGCGCCAAAAATCAGGAGCGAGTGCGGAGGAATAGGGATCGCGCCTGCCGCTCCCCTTGATGCACTAGCGGCGCACAACGTAGATGGCGCGCTCCCTTCAGCATCGGCGCTTGGCGGCGCTTTTGCCGACATAAAATGATTCATCCGGTCAGAAAGATTGATGCCACCGTAGATCGATCCATCGCGCGAGGAGAAGTGGTAGACCTCCGGCGAGCGGTGGGCGCTGCGCTGCACCGCGAATTCACGGTCGCCGAGCTTCGAGAGCCACTCGATGAGCTGCTCGGTGAACTCAGATTCGCTCATTCTGTCTCTTGAAGATTGCGACGTTCCGAAGCGGGCGGGATCGTCGGAGATCATGAGCTGAGAGCCGAACATCGCCGCCGTGATGCCCACAAGGAACTTTTCGGTATCGCGGAGACTCGTGCGCTCGGTGCGGCAGAAGATGACATCGGGATCGCAGAGAAGAAGCGTTTTGTCGAGGAGAGCGCGCCCGATGCTGTCGCGCATGTTCATTTTAGCGGAGGGGCGTCCCTGGTGGCCGATAAGCTTAAGCTGTGGCCACTCCCAGTGCTCCCTCGTGTCGGCGCCCGAGCGCATGAGAGGCATGAAAGGCGCGGTCGACTCGATAGGCGCGCCGCAGGAGAGAAAGGCTACAGGCGCGCCATCCTTGGCACGAGAGAAATCGAGCATGCGCGCCATAATCCGCGCGTAATGCTGCCAAGCTCCGCCCTTTTGCCCCGCGAAGGCGCCCCGCACGAGACCCGCGTAGAGAAAATCGAGTTTTAGATAGCGAAAGCCCCAGCTATTCACGGCCGTGTCGAAAAGCTGAACAAGGTAGCCCTCAACCTTTGGAAGAGAGAGATCGAGGCACCACACATCGCCGCCCCAATTGGGATTCCAGCCTGCTTTTACAGGTTTCCCCTTTGTATCGCGGAGAAGCCACTCGGGGTGGGCGCGCGCCGTTTCGGAGTCTGGCCTGAGGAGAAATGGCGCGAGCCATAATCCGGGAATGAGGCCCTGCTGCTGGATACGCTCGGCCATGAGGGCCATGCCTCCAGGAAATTTCGTCGCGTGCGCGGTCCAGTCGCCGACCATAGTCTGCCAGCCATCGTCGATTTGAAACACGGCGGGCGCTCCGCGGCGTATAAAGTACGCATTGACGAAGTTGTTGTTGGAACGAATCGCCGCGAGATCTTCGGCGATGATGCGCTCATCGATGTCGGTGTAGTGGTTATACCAGGAGGCGTAACCGCCGATGCTCTTTACGCCTTGTGGTAGCGCCGCGAGCCAATGAAGGTCGTCGAACCGCGCGCGGGCGTCCCAGAGCGAGGCGAGCCTGTCCTTGAGCGAAAAATAATCCGGCGCGATGAGGAGATCG
>JAKALZ010000088.1 GCA_021813065.1 bacterium | reverse complement strand
CCCGTGTGGCTCGTGCCGCCGATGGTCGCCGCGGCGATCGCGTCGAGCTCGTAGTTGTTGCCGAGCGTCGCGATGCCAGACGCGGCGCGCGCGGTGATCAGGATACCCGCGATCGATGCGCAGAAGCCCGACACCGCGTAGATCGAGATGAGATTGCGGTTCACTTTGATGCCCGACGTGCGCGCCGCATTGACGTTGCCGCCGATCGCGTACACGTTCTTGCCGAAGCGCGTATACGCCAGAATGACGTAAGCGACCACGGCCACGAGCGCGAACACGATGACTACGTAGGGAATCGGTCCGAGCGAACCCTGTCCGATGATCTTGAATTCAGGCCGCAGCATCGGTACGGGATACGCGTTCGTCAGAATTAGGGCAAGGCCGCGCGCGATAATCATCGAACCAAGGGTAGCGATAAAGGGCGGAATGGCCGTGTACGCGATGAGCGCGCCATTCGTAATACCGACGATCGTTCCCGCCGCGAGCCCGGCGATCACCGCGATGATGGGCGGGAGGAGCGGCAGGTGCGGAAAAATTCGCGCGCTGTACGAGGGCTCCTGCACGAGGCTCGCCGCGATCACCGAAGTCAGCGAAACGATGGAACCGACCGAAAGATCGATTCCTCGGGAGATGATCGTAAACGCGACGCCGATGGCCAGAATTCCGCGTCCCGACTCGGTAATGAGCACGTTGATGAGATTCTGCGCGGTCAGGAAGGCAGGGGAGAGAAAGGAGAGCACCACTACCATCACCACAAGCACAATAAAAATCGCGTATTTATTAATGAATTTACTAACTTCGCCTTGTTGCGCCATGACAGCCTCCTTCAGGCTACTTGGTTATTGTTCGCTTTCGCGGCAGCGTACCGCATGATGGTTTCTTGGTCCGCCTCGTTGCGGTCAAGAATTGCTGTGAGCTGGCCTCTGCTCATCACGAGGATGCGGTCGCTCATGCCGAGGATCTCGGGCATTTCCGAGCTCACCATGATGATGGATTTGCCCTCGCAGGCGAGTTTGGTGATGATGGTGTGGATCTCCGCCTTGGCGCCGACATCGATGCCCCGCGTCGGCTCGTCAAGGATGAGGATGTCGGGATTCGTCAGCAGCCAGCGGGCAACGAGCACTTTCTGCTGGTTGCCGCCCGAAAGGTTCTGTATGAGCGCCTCCAGCGAAGGTGTGCGGATCTTGAGCCGATCCTTGTAATCCTCGCAGTCGCGCTGGATCTTCTTGAGGTTGAGGAATAGCCCGAACCGCACATAGGAGCGGATATTCGCGATAATCGTGTTGAGCTTGACGGAGAGCACGGGAATGATGCCGTTCAAGCGGCGATCCTCCGTGAGAAAGCCGATGCCTGCCTTGATCGCGTCGGAAGGCGTCCGTATATCGATTTTCCTGCCATCGATGAACACTTCGCCAGCGGTTCTGTGCCGCAGGCCGAAGATAGTCTCCATGAGCTCGGTGCGTCCAGCTCCCACGAGCCCCGCCACGCCGAGAATTTCACCTCGCTTGAGGTCGAAGGAAATATCGTGGAGAAGTCCTGGCACCTCAAGATGTTCGACCGCGAGTTTGACGTCGCCGATCTGGCTTTCCATCTTGGGGAACATCTCGGTAAGCCGCCGGCCGACCATCGCGGTGATCAGGGAATCGATCGTGATCTCCGAGATGGGGTTGGTGGTGATATTGTTGCCATCGCGGAGCACGGTGACCTCGTCCGCGATAGTGAAAATTTCTTCCATTTTGTGCGTGATGTAGATAACCGCGACGCTGCGCTCCTTCAATTTCCTGATCATCGAAAAGAGGTGGTCGACCTCGTTCGGAGTGAGCGAGGATGTCGGTTCATCCATAATGACGATATCGGCGTTGTAGGATATGGCTTTCGCGATCTCGATCATCTGCATTTTGGCGACAGAGAGCTCTTTGACCTTGATTTTCGGGTCGATTTCGATTTCGAGTTGTCTGAGGAGCTGTTTTGTCTGCGCGTACATCGCCTTGTGGTCGACAAGGACGGGCATGGTTCGGAGCATGGGTTCGCGTCCGAGCCAGATGTTCTCCATGACGCTGCGCTCGAGCACGGGGTTGAGCTCCTGGTAGATCATCGCGATGCCCAGCTTCAGCGCCTCATGGGGATTGGGAATGACGACTTTCTTGCCTTTGAGCCAAATTTCTCCCGAATCGGGAGGGTTGATTCCGACGAGGCATTTCATGAGCGTGGACTTTCCGGCGCCGTTCTCGCCCATGAGGGCGTGCACCATGCCTCGTTTCGCGCTAAAGTCCACTCCATTGAGGGCACGGACTCCTGGAAATGTCCGTATGATATTCTTCATTTCCAGTATGCAGTCTTCCATGTGTGCTCCATTTTAAAAAAAGGAGGGAGCGCCCCGCGGGATGCGCCGCGGAGCTTCCCCCTGGTTTCTAGCCGCTCAGTACTTGCTTACGTTGTTGATGGTGACGGGTTCGAACGGTACCCAGCCATATTTCTCGATCTTCTGGCCCTGCGCCGCTTTGAGCGCAAACTCCAGGGCAACCGCGCCCTGAGCCTTCGCGTTCTGGAACACGGTCATGGCCATGTCGCCGGCCTTCACCGCTTCTTTCGCGGGCGGAGTGGCGTCGATGCCGACGACGGGGATCTTCTTGAGATCCATCTTGAGCGCCTTCATGGCCTCAATCGCGCCGAGCGCCATTTCATCGTTGTTGCAGATAACGACATCGAACTGCTTGCCGGTGCCAAGGAGCTGCTGCATCTGGTTCATGGCTTTCCAGCGGTCCCACTCCGCGGTGTCCTCATAGACTTTTGTCAAAGTGAAACCGGCTTTCTGGAGCGTCTCTTTCACACCGCGCGTGCGCTCATTCGTGTTCTCGAGGCCAAGCTGCCCCATGAACAGCACATAGCGAATTTCTTTCTTCCCCTTGAAGAATTGCGCGAGGAATTCACCCTGCATGCGGCCGGCATCGAATTCCTGAGAGCCGACATAGGCAGTCTTCACGCCATCGATTACGGCATCGCGTGGTCTGCGGTTGACGAAGATCGTGGGAATGCCCTTGGCGCGCTGGATGATAGTCTCAACCGTGTCGGTGTTGATCAGGTTGACGATGATGGCGTCATACTTCTTGGTAGCGAATACATCGACCTGCGCCATCTGCTGATTGACGTCCTGCTTGGCGTCCTGTGAATCGACGATGACGTTTGGATACTTCTTCGCCGCTTCGAGAATTGCCTGCTCGAGCGAAGAGATGAACTGGTCGCGATCGTACAGTGTGACGCCGATGTGGTACGTCTTCTGCGCGAAGGCGGTTCCTGTCACCAGCGTGAGTGCGATGACAGCTACGAGGATCGCTTTTTTTCCGATTTTCATGGTGCCTCCCATAAAATGGATTTTTTTAACGGGCAACGCCCGCTGCTTTTTACAACGTTATTGTGATCTTTTTCTTATACGACTCAGTCATGGCCATGCCGATCCGCGTCGCGGCGGTGCCGTCGCGCGGCGAAACATCAGGCGCGCGCCCCTCGCGGATACAGGCCACGAACTCTCGGGCTTCGGTGATAAAACCCTCCTCAAAACGCTCATAGAAGTCGCGGACGCAGTCGGTGCGCGCGCCGTGCGCGTCGAAAATTTCCACTCTGTTTTTGCGCGGGGTTGTGCCCACTTTCAAGATTCCCTTTGAGCCGACGATTTCGGTGTGCGTGTCGTGGCCGTGGAAGGCCGTGCGGCTCGCGGAGAGCACCGCCATCGCGCCGTTTTCGAAAGTAGCCAAACAGACCGTGTTGTCGGCGTCACCCAGTTCCGCGAATCCCGGATGTACATAGGACCCGCCAACCGCGTGCACCTGTGCGATTTCTGATCCGATGAACCAGCGCACGAGATCGATGTCGTGCACATTCATATCGAGGAATATGCCGCCGCCGGTCTTTACGAATTCGAGCTGGAATTCGGCGTACTCGTCGAGGTCGCAGGTCTGCGAGCGCACAAGGAAGGGAGTGCCGATCGCGCCGTTGTCCACAAGTTCTTTGGCATATCGATATGAGGGATCGAAGCGGCGTACGAAGCCGACGAGAAATACCTGCGCGGAGTGCGCGGCGACAGCTCTTTCAATCGAGGCGCACTCGTCGAGTGTGACGCCCATCGGTTTTTCCGTAAAGACATGCAGACCGCGATCGAGCGCGGCAAGCACCTGCGACGCGTGGCGCACCGAAGAACTCGCGATCCACACCGCGTCGATATCGGATTGAGCGAGCATGTCGTCGAAATTCGCATAGAGCTTGGGAACGCCAAGTTCGCTTCCAGCCCAATCGAGCTCGGTTTGAATCGGTGAGCAGGCTGCGCGGAGTTCCGCTCCAGGCACCAGGTTCGCGAGGTTGTATGCGTGGCGTTTGCCGAGTCTACCGAGACCGACGATGCCGATTCTCACTTTTTCCATATATTTTTGCTCAGCTCCTTTGTCCGGAAGTCAAGCTGAGCCAATTTCAAAAGTCTGTTACTTCTGAAATTGGCTTTGCGTTTGCTCCGTTTTCTTAAAAAACGTACGCAAATGCCGCAATAAAAAGTTGGTTTTTCAAAACTCATCCGACTTTTGAAAGAACCTCAAGCTGTTTCGGCGCAAAGCGGCGGATTGGGCGTCGCTTCTGCATGAAATTCTTATTGCAAACGTTTTCAGAAAACGTTTGCAAAAGTGAAAATATTATCAGCCCGTTTTAGGGATTTGTCAAATGTTTTTGGTGGGGAAAAAGCGCGAGGGTGAACAGTAGTATTAAATGTCCAGGTAAAAGAAAAAATTGTTTCTAAGGTCAGCTCCGAATATCTCAAGAACAGAACCTTTTGGATGTTAGATTGCTCGAAGCCGGCTCTCGAATCTCGTCGAACTAAGGGTACTACGAGCACTTCACCTTTTAAACAATGCAAGTTATCGAATACTCTTCAATTAGCTTGAAAGCAATCCCTATTTGATGCCCGAATGGGCGAAGCTCTCGATGAACTGCCGCTGGAAAATGAGGAAAAGAATGAGCAGGGGCGCGATCACGAGCAGGGTCGCTGCTGTGACGTCGCTCCATTGAGCCCCTGTTTCGTACGACATGGCGAATATCGCCAGGCCGAGGGTCAAGGGCCTTTTTTCGACAGAGTTGATCATGACCAAGGGCCAAAGAAAATTATTCCATTGATACGAGGAAGAAATCAGTCCGAAGGCGATATAGACAGGCTTCAGCAGAGGAACGTAGATCTGCACCAGCATTCGGGGAAGACTGCAGCCGTCCATTTTGGCGGCTTCCTCCAGTTCGTAGGGAATGGTTTTTATCGTCTGACGCATCAGGAAAATTCCCAAGGCGGAAGCGAAAAACGGCAGAATTACTCCGAGCTTCGTATCAACCAGACCCAGCTGTCCCATGAAACTGTAATTAGGCATAATCAGCACGTCAGGGGTTATCATCAGCTGTGTGAGGAAAAGGATGAACAATACATTCTTGCCCCAGAAATTGAGCCTAGCAAAGGCATAGCCTGCCATGGTGATGAGCACGAACTGGACTGCCAGGGTGCCGAAAACCATCACGATGGTATTTATGTAATATTGACCGAAGGGCGCCGCCTGAAGGATTCGTTTGAAATTCCCCAATGTAGGCCAGCTGATGGAAAATAGGTCTATAGCCTTGTTCGGGGCGATCAACGCTGTGCGAATCATCCATATGAGGGGGATCATGTAGATAATTGCGAACAAGTACATGAAGCCGTAAACGATGATACTGGCTGGGTTCAATTTTTTGTGTTTTCTTTCCGATCCCCACGAATTGCCCATACTTCCCTTCCTGACTATTTTTCGCGCCATGCTCAGCTGTAGAATGTCCGTTTATCTTGGACGAAGAATTGAATCGTCGTGACCACTAGAAGCATAACAATGAGTACAACTGTCATGGCTGCCGCCTTGCCTACATCCCAAAAATCGAATCCTACTTGATAGATATAGAATAAAAGCATGTTCGTGGCATTCCCAGGGCCGCCCTTCGTCATGATATATAAATGGTCTACGATTTTATACGCGTTGGTCAGGGTGATGACCGTCACGTAGATGGTTGTCGGTTTGAGCAGAGGCCATGTTATGTGCATAAAGCTTTGGACTGGCCCAGCGCCGTCGAGCTTAGCGGCCTCGTACAGCTCCCGAGATATACCCTGCAATCCAGAAATGTAGAAGATCATCACGTACCCGGCTTGTTTCCAAATAAGCATGACGATGAGCGCCCAAATAGCTGTGTCCGCGCTTCCGAGAAGCCGAAGGTTAGGGAAGAAATTGCCGACCAGTCCGTACATGGGCGTATAGATGAATAGCCAAATATCGGCCACCGCGACCATAGGCAGGATCGTCGGGTGGAAAAAGGCCACCCTGGTCAGGCCTTTCCCGAATTTCACCTTGTTCGCGAAAATAGCCATCGCCACGGCTAGCGCGATGCTTATGGGAATCGTACAGATGGCTACTATCAAGTTGTTCATGAATGCTTGCTTGAATACGCTATCCTGCAGCAAATCAAGATAGTTCTGGATCCCGATGAACGACGGAACCGAAACGGAAAGATTATCCTTAAAAAAGCTGAGATAAAAACTTTTCGCGATAGGATAAAGTGTAAAAAGCACCAAAAACACAAAGGACGGCAGAATTAGACCCCATGCGAGAAAAGAGGTTCTCCATTTCTTCTTCGTAGTATGATTCATCCTGTCTATCCAACTTTGTTAAGTTTTCTCATACCCGGGCGGATTAACCGCATGGTTAGGTCACGCTCATCATACGCCAAGCTCTATGCCGAGCAAAGAAGCGGCGTTCCGAAAATTGAGAGTAATGATCGGACACCCAGTACGAGCTTTCGCACCGGATGTCCGATTACATTCTGCTTTGATTTCTCGAACGGAATTTTTATTTCCTGTACTGCTTCAGAATCACATCCGCCTGTGCCTGAGCTTCGTTTAACGCAGTCGTCGGGTCTTTCTGTCCCGTCATGATCAGCTCGATAGCATCATCGAGGATTTTCTGCACGACTCCCTGGTCGTATACAGAGAATTCAGCATGACCGTACTTGAGCTGGTCTCGTGCGACCAAGGCTTGCGGGAATTTAGCCGAATAATCTTTCATCCGCTGCGTTTCATAAGCATCGGGTCTTGTAGCTACATAGCCTGTATCGATGCTCCACTGGGCGACTCTATCGGGATTGTCGGTCATCCATTTGACGAAAGTAAAGGCCGCTTGGGTCTGTTCTTTGGGAACGCCTTTAAAAAGGTAGAA